>NZ_JBNDHS010000050.1:0-46462 GCF_056755095.1 Rhizobium sp. SVR5-9E
CACGGGCCCCGAGCGGAAGAGCACATATTGTAGCCCTGCCCAGAGCGTGCGGTGCAGCTTGGCGACGCCGTCATAGGTGTGGTCGCCGGTGCATTCGGAGATGACGAAGAGATCGAGGTGATCCTGCAGATTGCCGCCGACGCCGGGCAGATCATGCTTCACCGCCACGCCCACCGCTCTCAGATGGTCCGCGGGCCCGATGCCGGATTGCAGGAGCAGCTTCGGCGAGCCGATCGCGCCGGCGGAAACAAGCACTTCGCGCTCGGCCCGGATGGTCTCGGTGCCATTTCGGCCGACAACTTCGACGCCGACGGCCTTTCTGCCTTCGAGCACGATCCTCGTCACGCGCGCATTCATCCGGATGGTAAGGTTCTTCCGATCCCTGATCGGCGACAGATAGCCAAGCGAGGCCGACGAACGGCGGCGGTTGCGCTGCGTCAGCTGGTAGAAGCCGACGCCGGCCTGCTGACGGCCGTTGAAATCGTGATTATAGGGAATGCCCAGCTCCTGGCCGGCCCGGATATAGGCGTCGCAGATCGGCAGCGCGGAAACCGGCATCGAGACGCCGAGTGGTCCACCATAGGCGTGGTAGTCATCGGCAAAACGCTGGTTGTCTTCGGCACGTTTGAAATAGGGCAAAACCGAGCGATAGTCCCAGCCCTCACAGCCGTCCTCGCTTGCCCAGAGGTCGTAGTCGGCCGCATTGCCGCGTGTATAAAGCTGCGCATTGATCGACGAGCCCCCGCCGATCACCTTGGCCTGCGTATAGCGAAGCACCCTGCCCTTCATATGCTTCTGCGGCGCCGTCTCCCAGCCCCAGCTGGCGACACCCTTCGTCATTTTCGCAAAGCCGGCCGGCATGTGGAACAGTGGGTTCCAATCGCTGCCGCCCGCTTCCAGAAGCAGCACCTTGACCTCCGGGTCCTCGCTCAGCCGGTTGGCGAGCACGCAGCCGGCAGGTCCGCCACCGGTAATGATGTAGTCATATGCCATCTCAACTCCCCCGCTCAAAGGCGGCCAATCGAAAGCCCGCCGCCCGCCTCGATTACCGAGCCCGTGGCGAAGGCGAAAATCCCGGATGCAAGCGCGGCGACAATCATACCGATGTCCTGGGCCTCCCCCCAACGTTTCATCGGCACCAGCCCAGCTGCGATCAACACATCGTATTTCTCAGAAAACTTCTCCGCCATCGCCGTGCGGATGATGCCCGGCCGCACTTCGAAGACGCCGATGCCGCTGTCCGCAAGCCGCACCGCCAGGCCCTTGGTGAAAGCCGAAAGGCCGGCCTTGCTGATGCAATAGTCAAGGCGCTCCGGGGAAGTCAGTCCCGACGACACGGAGGTGATGTTGATGATCGAGCGGCTTGCTTGCTCTTTCGCGCTCGTTAGCATCGCCTTGGCGACGGCCTGCGTGAAGAAGATCGTTCCGCGCAGATTGGTGTCGAGCACCGTGTCGAAATTCTCCGGCTTCAGCTCGAGGAAGTCGCCGCGGACCACCGAGCCGACGCCGGCATTGTTCACCAGGCAATCGATTCCGCCGAATTTTTGCAGCACTTGCTCGACGGTTGCGGCATGCCCGCCGGTATCGGCCAGATCCGACTTCAGATAGACGGCCTCAGCCCCGGCCGTGTGCAATGTCTCGATCACCTGATCGACCGGCTCGGCATCCTCTATTCCGGTGATCGCGATATCATGTCCCGCCTTCGCCAGCGCCTCGGCGATCGCCAGTCCGATGCCGCGTCTCCCGCCGGTGACAAGTGCGACCGGCCGTCTTTCGCCCGCCATCACGCCAGCTCCTTCTGCAGGATATGATCCCCAACGCGCAGCGCCTGTGCCGCCACCGTCAGCGCCGGGTTGACCGCAGCCGACGTCGGCAGATAACTCGCGTCGACGACGAAGAGGTTCGGGTGGTCGAAGGCGCGGCACCAGATGTCGAGCGGCGCGGTCGCCGGATCATTGCCGATCCGTACCGTGCCGCATTGATGCGACGGCGTCCGCTTGTCGAAGGCACGCGAGAGCACCAGCGGGAAGCCGGCTGCCTTCAGGGCCTGCTTCAGCTTCTTCACCAGCATCAGGTGCGCCGGCCAGTTCGTGCGCACCCACTGCAGCAGAATGCGCTCGTCCTTGACCATGATGCGGCTTTCCGGATGCGGAATGTCCTCGCTCATCGCGTAGAAATCGATCGCATGCGCCGAGAGCTGGTTCAGCATCCATTCCGGCACCGAAGGCATGTTCCCCTTGAGAATCGCGCCCGAGACGCGGCCGAGCAGTTGGACGTTGCCGAGCGGCGGGCCGCCCTCACCGTCCGAGAGGTAATAATCGTTGAAGCCGAATGTCTTCTGATAGATCGAAGTATTCCGAAAGGTCGGCGAGACGGCGATCACGGCGCTCGAATTGTGATTCATGAAATTGCGGCCGACCTGATCCGAGCTGTTGGCGAGCCCGTTCGAATTCCTGTCATCGGCCGAGCGCAGCAACAGCACGGCGGATTGCACCGCGCCCGCGGAAAGGATCACCAGTTTCGGGGATACCGCTTCCTCGGCGCCATTCCTCCGGTAGTAAACCGTCTCGATCCGCCTGCCATCCGGCGCCGCTTGCAGCCGCGTCACCGGCGATCCGGTCTGCAGGCGTACATTCGGATGCTGTAGCGCCAATGCGAGGCCGATCGTCTCGGCATCCATCTTGCCGTCGAAGCTGTTGGGATGGGCGTCCCATGGCGTCTTTGCCTTGGCGAGCCACCGCTCGATATCGATGCCGAGCGGCAGCGAATAGGGATGCAAGCCGTTCCGCTTCATGCGTTCGCGGACAAGGGCGATCGGCGGCTCGTCAGGCACCGGCGGAAAGGCATAGCCTTGGGAATGCGCCGGTTCGGTGGGATCTTCGCCTGTCTGCCCGCGCACCTGATAAAGCTGCTCCGCGTGGCTATACCATGGCTCCAGCTCCTCATAGGGAAACGGCCAGGCTGGCGAGACGCCCTCCAGGTGCTGCATCTCGGCGAAATCCTCGCGACGGTAGCGCACCATGACCGCGCCGAAGAATTTCGAGTTGCCGCCGACATTGTAGTAGTTGCCGGGATTGAACGGCTTGCCGTCCATCTCGTACCAGAATTCCTTGGGCCGAAAGTGGCCGCGCTGGAAGATCGCGCGCTGGTCGCGGTTTTCGGGCCGGTCCTCGATATGACCGCCTGTCTCGAGGATGAGAATGTCGGCGCCCGAGGGCGCCAATGCGGAAGCGATGGTCGCCCCGCCGATTCCAGAACCGATAATGACGATATCCGGCTGCTTCACTACGCGATCCTCCCAGAACGCAATGCCTGCAGCTTAGCGCGGCATCCACCAGCCCGTGCGGGCGCCGATATGCATGTTGAGCGTCTTGGTCTCCGTATAGTCCTCCACCGCATGTCGCCCCAGTTCGCGGCCGAGGCCGGATTGGCGATAGCCGCCGAAGGGCAGTTCCGCCGCGCCATCCATGAAGGTGTTCATCCAGATCGTGCCCGCCCGCACCTTGCGCCCGATCGTCAGGCAGGTGTCGAAGTCGCGGCTCCAGACGCCGGCGGAGAGGCCATATTCCACTGCATTGGCGATGCGGATCGCCTCGTCCACCGTCTCGAAGGTCAACACCGAAAGGACTGGCCCGAAGACTTCCTCGCACGCAACGGCCATGTTCGGCTTGACGCCGGAAAGGATCGTCGGCGCCATGTACTGGCCGAAACCGAAATCGATATGGCTGCCGCCGAGCGCGATATTCGCGCCGCTGCCTGCCGCCGCGGAAACATAACCCTGAACCTTTTCGAGGTGCTGCGGCGTGATGATCGCGCCCACCTGCGTCGACGGATCGAGCGGATCGCCGACCCTGACCTTCTGCGACAGGGCCGCCACCCGAGCGGTGACCTCCTCGGCGATGTCGCGATGCAGGATCAGTCGCGATCCGGCATTGCAGCATTCGCCCGCGTTGAAATAGGCACCGAAGACGGCTGCATCGATGAAGGCATCGAGATCGGCATCCGGGAAGACGATCTGTGGGTTCTTGCCGCCAAGCTCCAGCGACACCTTCTTCAAGGTCTTCGAGGCGTTCTCCATCGTCAGCCGTCCGACACCGGTCGAACCGGTGAAGGAGACCATGTCGACGTCCGGATGGCCGGTCATCGTCGGGCCGACGGCAGCGCCGGTGCCGACGATGATGTTAACGACACCCGCCGGAACACCCGCCTCCATCAGGATCTCGCCAAGCACGAGCGTCGAGCCAGACGTGAGCTCCGACGGCTTGACCACCGCCGTGCAACCCGCCGCAAGCGCGAAAGGCAGTTTCTGGCTGACGATCAGGAACGGGAAGTTCCAAGGGGTGATGATCGAGACGACGCCGACCGCCTCCCGCAGCACGACGCCGAGCGTTCCATCGCCCAGCGTATTGTAACTCTCTCCATGCAGATCGCGGGCCAGTGCTGCCGCATAGCGCCAGATATCGGCGGCTCCCGCGATCTCGCCCTTCACCTGCGTGATCGGTTTGCCCGCCTCGATCGCATCAAGATAAGCGAGTTCATCGGCGCGCGCGGCGATCATGTCCGCCGCCTTGAGCAAAATGCCGGAGCGCTCGGAAGCCGTCATGCGCGGCCAGGGACCGTCATCGAAGGCCTTGCGGGCGGCTGCAATCGCCTTGACCGCATCATCCTTCGTCGCCGCCTTGTAGCGGCTGACGGCAACGCCATGGCTCGGCGCCACGCGCTCGATCGTGCCCGCCTCAACCCCCTCCACCCATTTGCCATCGATCAGCATGCTGAACTCGCGGACCTTCGCGTCCGCCAGCTTCTGTGGCTTCACCAGTACCGTCATCACCATTCTCCCTTGAATTGTGCCGGGCGCTTTTCGGCGAATGCCGCAACGCCCTCTTTGAGATCGCCGGTCTTTGCCGCCAGGATGGACCCCAGCGCCTCAACCGCGGCGCCATTGTCCTCGCCATTGGCCGATGCGATCAGAAGCTTCGAAATCTCCAGCGCCGCCGGGCCGCGCTGCGCGATGCGCGCCGCATAGTCCTTCGCCGCCGCAAGCGAGGTGCCGGTTTCGACCACGGCATCGACAATGCCGTTCGCCCTCGCCTCCTCCGCCGAAAACATCTCGCCGCCGAGCACCATGCGGCGAACGATCTGCGCGCCGAAGCGCTTGACCAGCCGCTGCGTGCCCGACCAGCCGGGGATCATGCCAAGGCCCGTTTCCGGCAGGCCGATCCTGATCTGCGTTTCGGCGATGCGGATATCCGCAGCACCCGCCAGTTCCGGACCGCCGCCCAGCGCGTGGCCGTTCAGCGCCGCAATCAGCGGCATGCGCAGCGTCGCCATCGCGCCATCCGGGATCAGAGCAGCTGCTTCTGCCGGTGTGATGTGCTTGTTCATTTCAAAGTCCCGGTTCGATCTTGACCGACTTGCCGGTCCTTGCGGCTTCGACGACCGCAAGGCCGGTCGCGAGCGACCAGACGCCGTCCTCCCCCGTCGCGGACGGCTTGCCCTTCCCGGCAACGGCATCGTGGAACGCCTGCAGTACCACCTTGTAGAGGTTGGTGCTTTCGAGTTGGAGCTCGGTCTCGCCTTCCGCATTCCGTAGAGTCACGCTGCCGACCGGACGCTGAGTCATGACGTTGCGGGCGACGATCGATCCGTCGGTGCCATGCACCTCCAGCCCGGTCTCGGCGTATTTCGTGGTGAAGCCGTCATGGAACTGGGCGATCACGCCGGATTTGAAGCGCAGCACGCCCATGACGGCGTCCTCCAGGCCGGCCTTGCCCATGCCGCCGCTCTGGCCGAAGGCGATCGCCTCCACGGGATCGTCGCCGAGCACGAAACGCAGCGTATCGGCATCGTGCACGGTAATATCGAGAATGACGCCGCCACCCGCTTCCGGCCGGTCGAGCCGCCACCCCTGCAGATGCGGCGGCAGATAGACCGCATGGAAGACGCGGGCGCCGAGCGGCGTGCCGATCTTGCCGGCGGCAATCGCGTCGCGTATCGCCCGATGCGTGGCGGCATTGCGCAGGTGATGGTTCGTCGCCAACACCACGCCCGCATCGCTGGCAGCCTTCACCATGGCCTTCACGTCGGCCAGACTCATGGCCAGCGGCTTCTCGCACAGCACATGCTTGCCCGCCTGGATGGCCGCCAGCGTCTGATCGCGATGAAGCTCGTTCGTGGTCGATATATAGACGGCCTCGACGTCAGGATCATTGACGAGATCGGCAACGCTCGTCACCGATTTCGCAATCCCGTTCTCGGCCGCATAAGCCTTGCCGCGCGCCGCATCCGTGCTCATCACGGAGACAACCTCGCCCCCGGCTGCGCGGATCGCGCCGATCACCCACTCTCTCGCAATCGTACTTGCGCCGATCAAACCCCACTTTGCCATCGCACTCCTCCTTGAATGCCTGCGCCGGAGCTTTCGCGAACGACGAGACGCACGCTGCTGATCAGCGTCTCCGGCTCGGTCGTCCCCGAATTGATCTGCTTCAGAAGCAGCTGCGCCGTCCGCCGGCCCATGCCTTGCGGATCGACGGAAACGGTCGTCAGCGCAGGGACCGCCGTTTTTGCCTCGATGACGTCGTCGAAACCGACGACAGCGAAATCGGCGCCCGGCTCCATCCGCCTGCTTCGAAGGCCGTCACAGACGCCGAAGGCGACCGCGTCATTGAAACAGACCGCAGCTGTCGGCGGGTCAGCAAGCCGCATCGCCCGCTCTATCGCATCAACGCCGCCTGCCCGCGACGGTGCCGCGTCGACTGCCAGATCCTCGTCGAAATGCAGGCCCGCCCTGCTCAACGCATCGCGATACCCCGCAAGGCGCTCGTGAAACACCGCGGTATCCGGAAAACCGCCCAGAAAGGCGATGCGGCGATGGCCAAGCTCGGCAAGATGCCGAACGGAAGCCGCCGCTCCCGCATGATTATCCGAAGTCAGCGACGAAACCCGCGCACCGGGAACATTGCGAACCGCCACTACCACCGGAATCCCGGCCTGGGCGAGCGCCCGGAAATCGGCAGCTTCGGTGCCGCGTGCCGGCGAGATGATGAGCCCGGAGATCCCGTGTTCGCGCATTGAGGCTATGACCTCACGCTGCCGGTCGATGTTCTCGCCTGTATTGGCGAGAAATTGCACGTAACCAGCCGATTGCATGACGCTGTCGATACCGACAGCGAGTTCGGCAAAGAAACTATTGGTGAGGTCGTTCACCACCATGCCGACGATCTTCGACTTGGCATTTGCCTGTCTCAGATTGGCGGCGCTGCGGTTATAGACATAGCCGAGCTCGCGGATCGCGGAATTCACCTTCGCCCGCGTGCCGTCGTTGACGAGCGAGCTTCCCTGCAGAACGAGTGACACAGTCGACTTCGAAACGCCCGCAGCGTTCGCAATGTCGATCACGGTCACCCGCTCCCTTCCCATGGCGCTCCTCCTCCAAAAGAACGATCAAAATTTATTGGAACGTTCCAAGTATGTCAAGCAAATTAGCTGAAAATGATGGACTACGGCCCTAAGCTGCGGGAGCATACTATTGGAACGGTCCAACAGCCATTGAAATGTGGGCTCGCATGGCGGACCTGTGACGGCCATTAAATTCAACCTTTGACGCAAAGGCGTACCGGAATGGACGAAAGTGAACTTTGCAGCCGTACTCTACGGTACTAGAGACATCGGCGTCGCTTCCGTTTTTCCCCGAAGCGGCGCGAACTCCAGCCTCGCTTACGCGAGGCTTTTTTCTTTTCGCCGCCCGCCTCCTGACAATAAAAAACCGCCCTTGCCATGATCCGAGGAGAAGTGGCAAAGGCGGTTCTTGCGCCATGTCCGAAGACCGGCGGTCTGCTATTCTAGCGGCGGATCAACGGGCAACCGTGCACGTTTGCGAAGGACACCCGGTCCCAGCCACGGCGGGCACGGCCTTCAACGACGACACGACGGGGTGTGACGTTAACGACCTGCACGTCGCGCAGGCCGGACCAGCGAGCCGCACGAAGAGCCTCTCTCGGCGAGCAACCACCCCGCATCGGCGGCGGCGGGCGATGATACTGAACGTCGACAATAACGCCGCGCTCCGGGCTTGCGGCTGCAGCGCTCGACACGGTGGCCGGAATAGAAGCAATGGCAAGCAATGCCGCAAGTGACGCTTTGGCAATAAGATTGGTCATTCAGGGTTTCCTTAGTTTCAATGTGTGCACGAACCGTCCCGTCGGGGATGACTCGACACTAGACGGCTAAAGCTGAATGATGTTCGAATTGCGCATTCAGCCTCGGTTCAGGCGCTGAGATGCAGCAGGATCTCGCGACTGTGAGGACGGTCGCGATGCTCGAAAAGGTAGAGGCCCTGCCAGGTGCCGAGCGCCAGCCTGCCGCTCGTAACGGGTATGCCGATTGAAACCTGCGTCAGCGCCGCCTTGATGTGGGCGGGCATATCGTCTGGTCCCTCTGCCGTATGGACGATCCAGCGCATCGACGGGTCCGATGACGGCGGCACGAGCCGACGGAAAAAGGCGTTGAGGTCCGTCTGCACGTCGGGATCGGCATTCTCCTGGATCAGCAGCGAGCAGGAGGTGTGGCGCACAAAAACAGTAAGCAGACCTTCGTCGGCGCCGCAGGCGCGGACGAAGGCCGCCGCTTGGTCGGTGAATTCATAAAGGCCCTGGCCGCGGGTCGAGATGGAGATAATCCTCTGGGGCATGGGCCTCCTCTGTCAAAGTTCAACGATTGTTTGAAAGCCGCCGTAGATCATGCGCTTGCCGTCGAAAATCGTCTTCCATTCTTCGCCCTTCAGCCGCGGATCGGCCATGACCTTGGCGAGAATGTCGTCGCGCTCTTTTCGCGAAGGATAGGTTACCCACGCGAAGACGACCGTCTCGTCGTCCGTAGCCTGAACGGCGCGCGGGAAGGATGTGAGTTCGCCATAGGGCACGTCGTCAGCGACGCACTCGACATATTTGAGTGCGCCGTACTCCTTCCAGATCGAGCCCGCGAAGGCTGAGAATTCCTTGTAGGCATCCACCTTGTTCTTCGGGACCGCTACGATGAAACCGTCGACATAAGTCATTTTGCATTCTCCCAATTTGCTGTTGGCGCTTCAAGGACGAATGACGGGCGCGAGGCCCGACAGCCTCGACGATAACATAGGCGTGATCCGGCGTTTTTCAGCCGCAGGGGCTAGCCCTGAAGCGTCCTGACCTTGGCGAGATCGGGGAAAAGACGCGTCCACATCAATACGACGGCAATGGTGCCGACGCCGCCGATGATGCCGGCGACGACAGGTCCCATGAAGCCCGCCAGCATGCCGGATTCAAACTCGCCGAGCTGATTGGACGTACCGATGAAGAGCGAATTGACCGCATTTACGCGGCCGCGCATCTCATCCGGCGTCAAAAGCTGGACGAGCGAGCTGCGCACCACGACGCTGACGGTATCGGATGCCCCGACGACGAACAGCGCGCAAACGGACAGCGCGATATTGGTGGAGAGCGAAAAGACGATCGTCGCCACGCCGAAGACCGCGACGGCAGCGAGCATCTTGATTCCGACATGGCTCCTCAGCGGCCGCCGCGCCAGCATGATCGACATGGCGAGGGCACCGATCGCCGGTGCGGCGCGCAGCAATCCCAACCCCCAAGGACCGGCATGCAGGATATCCCGCGCAAACATCGGCAGCAGCGCGGTGGCGCCGCCGAGCAGCACGGCAAAGAGATCGAGCGAGATCGTCCCGAGCACGACCGGACGGCTCCGGATAAACGAGACGCCGGCAAATACCGACGTCAGCGTCACCGGCTCGCGTTTAGCAGGCGTCCACTGCATGCGGATCGAAATCACATTGAAGCTGGCAACGGCAAAGAGCACGGCAGCAACGGCAAAGGGTGCGACCGGATGGACGCCGTAAAGCAGGCCGCCGAGCGACGGACCGACGATGAATGCCGTCTGCTGCATCGAGGTAGTCGTGGCGACCGCCCGCTGCAGCATCGATCCGGGGACGATGTTCGGCAGCAGTGCTGCCATGGTCGGCCGCTCGAAGGCGGTGGTGGCGCCCAGGATCGTGACGGCAACGAGAATACCCGCCGGCGTCAGCCACTGCTGCCAGGTAGCGATCGCAAGCAACAGCGAGGTCGCTGCCTCGATCAGTTGGCAGACAAGGCCGATGCGGCGGCGGTCGAAACGATCGGCGACGTGGCCGACGACGAAGGTCAGCACAACCATCGGCAGGAACTGGCAGAGGCCCACGAGCGCCAGCGCAAACGCGCTGTGCGTCTGGTCGTAGATCATCCAGCCCATCGCGATCGCGACGCATTGGAATGAAAGGGAGGAGAAAACGCGAGAAGCCGCGAAATTGAGGTAACCGGGATGACGAAGAACGCTACCCGGCAGCGCTTGAACAGTATCCATTTGAACACTTCCGGCCGGCGGAACCCGCTGAGCCATTTATAGGATTTTTATAAGTGTCTGTTCTGCCTGGATGGCTGGCTTGTCAACCAATGGCGGAAAATTTAATCATTGCCACTGAAAGAAAAATCACCGCGCCTGCGGCTTGCGCTCGAGCAAATGGGCGCGGGCGCCTCTGTGGCAGGCAGTGCCGCAAGCAATTTCAGCAATCATTGAAAGAAAGCGTCAATGCGCCATTTTCTGACGCAATCGGGATGGCGCATGGCGGATGAAAGCAGGCTCAATAGGCTTGCTGGCGGACGCGGTGCCGCAGGCGCCCGGGTTCACGTTACACCGCGACCAGAGGGAACAAGAAAATGAAAGTACTTTTGGCTTCCACCGTCCTTGCCGCCGGCCTGCTCGGTCTTGGAGGCGCGGCTTCGGCCGCCGAATGCGGCAATGTCACCATCGCGAGCATGAACTGGCAATCTGCCGAAGTTGCAGCCAATCTCGACAAGGTCATCCTCGAGGAAGGCTACGGCTGTACAGCCGAGATCGTCAGCGGCGATACGGTGCCGACGCTGACCTCAATGGCTGAAAAGGGCGAGCCGGATATCGCGCCGGAAGCCTGGGTGAGCCTGCAGCCGGAACTCGTCAAGCGCGGCCTGGAAGGCGGCAAGGTCGTGGCGGCCGCCAAGATCCTCTCCGACGGCGCCATCCAGGGCTGGTGGATTCCGAAGTACATCGCCGAAGCCCATCCCGACATCAAGACGATCCCGGATCTGTTCAAGCATCCGGAACTCTTCCCGGCTCCGGAAGACAAGAGCAAGGGCGCCGTCTTCAACGGCCCGCAGGGCTGGGGTGGCACAGTCGTGACCACGCAGCTCTTCAAGGCGAACGGCGGCGACAAGGCGAATTTTACTCTGGTTGACACCGGCTCGGCAGCCGGCCTTGATGGCTCGATCGCCAAGGCATACGAAGGCAAGCAGGCCTGGGTGGGCTATTATTGGGCTCCGACTTCCCTGCTCGGCAAGTACGAGATGGTGAAGCTCGGCTATGGCGTTGACTATGATGCGGCGGAATGGAAGCGCTGCACCTCCATTGCCGATTGCCCCGATCCGAAGCCGAACGCTTGGCCTGCGGACGACGTTCAGACGCTGGTGAGCAAGACCTTTGCCGATCGCGCGGGCCCGGCCATGGACTATCTCAACAAGCGCGCGTGGACGAACGACACGGTCAACAAGCTCATTGCCTGGATGACCGACAATCAGGCAACCGGCGAAGATGGCGCCAAACACTTCCTCAAGGAAAACGAAGCCCAGTGGAAGGAATGGGTCTCTCCGGAAGTTGCCGAGAAGATCAAGGCCTCACTCTGATCCCTCATGATCTGGAGGCAGGCGGCGCCTTGACATTGAGGCACCGTCAGCCTGATCCTTTTGCGCGACGGCCATGAGAAGACGATGGCCGCCGCTGCTTTTGCCATGGGGAACTCGACATGGACTGGCTCTGGAAATTTCCAACGATGGATGCCGATACGCTGCGTATCTTGAAAAAGAACGTGGACGAAGGCTTTCGCGCTTTCACCCGCGCTTACGGCGATAGCATCGAATCCTTCTTCAGCCCGCTTCAAAGCTTTCTGATCTGGGCTGAAAGGCTGCTCACCGGAATGCCCTGGCCGCTGGTGATCCTGATTATTGCCGGCCTCGCCTGGCTTGCAAGCCGCAACTGGAAGATCGTTGCAAGCTGTATCGTGACGCTTCTCCTGATCGGCTGGTTCGACATGTGGGAAGACACTATGAAGACCGTTTCCATGATCTTCGTCTGCACTGTGCTTTCGATCGCCATCGGGATCCCGATCGGCATCGGCATGTCGCGCTCCAACCGACTGCAGAGCATCGTCAATCCGGTGCTCGACGTCATGCAGACCATGCCGAGCTTCGTCTATCTGATCCCCGTCGTCATGCTGCTCGGCATCGGCCGCGTACCGGGGGTGATTGCCGTCGTCATCTACGCGTTGCCGCCGATGATCCGTCTCACCAATCTCGGCATCCGCCTGGTGGACAAGGACGTGCTCGAAGCGGCCGACGCCTTCGGCTCATCGAGCTGGCAGAAACTGTGCAACGTCCAGCTGCCGCTTGCACTGCCGACCATCATGGCCGGCATCAACCAGACCATCATGATGGCGCTCGCCATGGTCGTCATCGCCTCGATGATCGGCGTCCAGGGCCTCGGCCAGCCGGTGCTCAAGGCCATCGCCAACCAGTACTTCACGCTCGGCGTCTTCAACGGTCTCGCCATTGTCGGCATCGCAATCATCTTCGACCGCATCAGCCAGGCCTATGGTCTGAGGCTGCAGAAGCACCGGGAAGTCGTGCATGGCTAGTCAATCGATCGAAATACGCAATCTCTACAAGATCTTCGGTCCGCGCGGCCGCGATTTTGTCGAGGCGGTCTCCAAGGGCATGTCGAAGACCGAGCTCAACAAGGAGCACGGGCACGTCCTCGGCCTCAAGGACATCAACATCTCGATTCCCGGCGGCAGCATCACCGTCATCATGGGGCTTTCCGGCTCGGGCAAGTCGACCCTGATCCGCCACATCAACCGGTTGATCGACCCGACCGCGGGCGAAGTGCTCTACGGCGGCACCGATGTCTGCAAGATGAACGAGGACGGGCTTCGCGAATTCCGCCGCCGCAGGACGGCGATGGTGTTCCAGAAATTCTGCTTGCTACCGCATCGCAACGTGCTGCAGAACACTGTCTACGGGCTCGAGGTCCAGGGCGTTCCGAAAGCGGAACGCGAAGACCGCGCCAATGTCTGGATCAAGCGCGTCGGGCTCGACGGATTTGGCGGCCACTACCCGAACCAGCTTTCAGGCGGCATGCAACAGCGCGTCGGCCTTGCCCGCGCACTCACCAACGATGCAGAGATCCTGTTGATGGACGAGGCCTATTCGGCCCTCGATCCCCTGATCCGCGTCGACATGCAGACCGTGCTGCTCAACCTGCAGAAAGAGCTGAAGAAGACCGTGGTCTTCATCACCCATGATCTCGATGAAGCATTGCGGCTTGGCGACAAGATCGCCATCCTGCGCGACGGCGAGGTCATCCAGCAGGGAAGCGCCGCCGATATCGTGCTCAACCCGGCAAACGACTACATCGAGGCCTTCGTGAAGGAAGTGAACCGCAGCCGTGTCATCCGGATCGAAGCACTGATGGAGCCATTGAGCAATCCTGCAAGCGAGACCGTCATCCGCATCCCCGGCCAATTGACCGTCGAGGAAGGCATGCGGATAATGACGGAAAGCAACGTGAACCACGCGACCGTCACCAGCGGCGATGGCCTCCCCGCCGGCCGGGTCTCGCTGGAAGGTCTCGTGCGCTGTCTGGTCGGAGCGGAGCGTTAGAACTGGCCGGCCTCGGGCGCCTGCAACTCCTCGATCGAATCCACCCGATCGGGATAGAAGGCCATGTGGTCCTTTATCTCGCGGACGGCGTCGTTCGGCGCCTCATAGGTCCAGATCGCATTCTTGGAGCGCTCTCCGCCCGGCACGATACTGTAATAGGACGCGTCGCCCTTATAGGGACAGCGGGTCGAATGATCGGTGCGCGCGAGCAGCGACATGTCGACGTCCTTGCGCGGAATATACTGCACCGGCGGATAGGAAGCCTCACATAACGTCAGCGCATCGTGCGTATCCGCAATGACCCAGCCGTCGAGCTTGACGACGACGCGGGCTGGATTGTGTTCGATGGTGATTGGATGATCGGGCCCGGGAATCTTGATCGGCTTGTCTGACATGACGTCCGCCTCCGCAAACTTGTCTGCCTCGTACATAGGGCCGTACTAGAGGCTTCCCAAGGGCGGCCGTCGACGTTTTGAACGTGCCAGTCACGCGCGCCGCACGCGGACAAGCGCGGAAAACCCGAGCCCCAGGACGGCGGTGAGCACGCAGGCGATTCCAAGAAGCTGGTTGAGGCGGACGTCTTCGCCAAGCAGAACGAAAGCGAGGATGACGGCGGAGACCGGTGCGATCGCGGTGAACAGAGACGCCTCGCTGCCGCTGACGCGCTCGGAGCCCGCATACCATAGAATGAACCCGCCGACGGTCGGCACGAGCGCATAATAAAGAACGGCGATCAGCGCCGCGGGTGAGAATCCGCTTGCGGCATGGTTTTCGAACAGGGCCGCAATGCCCGCGACGGCCAAACCGATGCCCGTCATCAGCGCCGACTGCGTCAGCGGCGGTATCTCGGTTTGCATGCGCTTGTTGAGGAGGATGAACAGCCCTTCGCAGAAGACCGCCCCAAGGATCAGCGCATTGCCGGCCAGTGAGCCGCCCGCCAATGCGCCGGGCGTTGCGGCGATCGAGAAAACGCCAGAGGCGGCAAGCGCGATCGCAGCCAGCAAAAAGCGATGCGGCCTCTCGCCGAGAATGAGGATCGAGATCGCCGCCGAGACGACCGGCAGCGTACCGATGATGACGCCGGCGTTTGCCGCCGACGTCAGTCGAAGGCCCGAGATCAGCAGCGTCGTGTAGCCGACGCTGCCAGCCCCTGCCTGCGTCAGGAGGATCAACCAGTCGTGGCGGGACAGTCTTGGCAGCCGGGACCGGGTAAGATGCATCAAAAGGAGGAAGAAAGGGAAAGCCATGGCGAAACGCAGCGCCGTTGCCGTAAACGGCGGAAGACCCGACGCGATGACCTTGCTTGCGATGACCGTGCTGCCCACCGTGATCATCGCCAGCGTCAGATAGATGTAGCCTTGAAATGGTCTCGTCATTGCCCTCTCCGTTTTGGTGGACGAAGAGAACCGCGAAGCCAGAGAAACATCTTGAACGAAATTGCAGGCCGTCAGACCAATGCTCTCGCGTAGGTGCGCGGCGACAGACCGTATCTGGCGACGAAGACGCGTGTCATGTGGCTCTGGTCTGCAAACCCGCTGGCGAAGGCAGCCTCGGCAAGCGGCGTCCCGGAAGCGATCAGGCGGCGAGCCAAGTGGATCCGGGATTGGATGACATAGGCGTGCGGCGTCATTCCCGTTGCTTTTGCGAAGCTACGCAGGACCTGAAATCGGCTGAGTCCGCTTTCCCGCGCGAGATCGGCAAGCGAGAGCTTGGCGAGGGGATCATCGTCGATCAGAATTTTTGCCTTGGCGACAGCCCCCGGAGCCGTTCGCGCGGTCTCCGGCATCGGCTGCTCCCGCATGACGTCCGCGACCAGCGCGAGGAGTCGCTCCTCGCGCGCGAGATCGTCCTGCGCGGGTCCGCCGGTGACGGCAGCAAAGAGGCTGGCGAAGCGCCCCGCTAAGGCAACATTGTGGATGACCGGCTGCGGGATTTCGGAGCGCATCGCCCTGCCCTCACCGATATCGTTCGTGAGGTCACCGATGACGGCCGGGTCGAAGTAGAGGATGCGCCACGACCGCCCCTCGCCGATCGGCGCGCCGTCATGGACTTCATTCGGGTTGACGGTGATGAGGTCACCGGCTTGCGCCTCGACCATGCCACGCCCGCTCAGCGACCTCTGAGCTCCAGCGAAAATCAGGCCAATGCCGAATTGCTCATGGGTATGCCGCGGGAAGCTGTGCCGCGTCCGCGCCTCGACCGCTTCGATCCCGGCTATCGCCGAGCGAAGCATCCTGAATTGGCTCGTTGCCATGCCTACTCCGGGCTACGATCAACGCCAGCCACTGTGCCAGCAGCACAGGCTATCTGCAATCACCGGAAGTCAGAAGAACTCGTCAAGGAGCTGGTAATAATCAAGCCGCGCCGGATCGATATCCGCCATTCCGTAGGCATCGAGGAAGGGCCGAACCAAAGCGGCGCCGAGATTGAACTGGATGCTGCGGCAGGCAAGCGCGATGTCCTGATAGCGGTCGGCAACGCCGAGACGGCTGCAGTCGATATAGCCGGAAAAGCCGCCATTCAGCGCGATGAAGTTCGGCAGACAGGCATCGCCATGCGCCACCACAAGATCCTCGCCGCCAGGCCTCATATTCTCGAGATCGGCAAAGAGCGCTGCCGCGCCCCTGCCCATCCGCACCGCATCGAAGTCCATCTCGTCGACGACGCCGGCCTCCATGCGCGCCTTCGCGACCGCGATGCGCCTTTCCAGCCGATGATCGAAAGAGCAGAGACGGACATCAAGGCGATGCAGTTCGACAAGCGCAGCCGCCGTGATCTCGACGCGCTTCAAGGGGGAAAGCGCAGAATTGCTCGCGAGGTCGCAGCCCGGCAGCGCCGTCATCAGCAACCAGTTCCTCGCTCCATCGGCTGTCTGGGCGACGACATCGGGACAGGCAAGGCCCATGGACTTCAGCCAGCCAAGCCGGGCCGCTTCGTCGCTGAGCTCGGAAAAAGGACCTGCTTTTTCGACCTTCAGGTAAAGCGTCGTACGGCCGTCCGCCTCCAGCCTGAAGACATTTGCGGCGGAACGGCCCATCGCATCGCGCAGCAGCCGATAGCCGGAAAGATGTGCGGCAATTGCCAGCGGCATCCCTTCGCGCTCAGGAAGCCAATCGTTCATGGAAAGTCCCCGAGCTCGCTGCGCAGCATCATGGGCTACCGCAATTCATCTCCGCGGACAATTGCGCAGCAAACGGGCGCTCTCGAAATTGAACGCCTGTCCGGTGATGTCAATGCAGCCTTTCAGGGCGGATTTCGTCGGAGAGGATTTTCAAGGCATCTTCGAGTGCGGCGACAAGAATATCGGTCAGCTCGTCACCCTTGTTTTCGAGAAACGCGTGCCTCGCGGCCTCATCTTGCATTTCGAAGAAGCGGTCAATGTCGATCGACATCTCCTGGTCCTTTCAGTCATCGGAACATTCTGCGATGAAAGCGGACTACAGGGGCTCACTTGCGCAAGGCTGACGCAGCACGCCGCCTGTCAGTATTCCGGAAAGCCGCGGGCCCGCCATTGGCTGGGCGGGATCGGATCGCCGACGTCAACGGCGAACGAGACAACCTTGGTGACGCCCTCGTCCACCTCGCAGCGGTATTGAACGTCATACCAGCCGTCGCGCGTGCGAAAAGCGCCGCGGCGGATATCAAGCACCGTGCCGCGCGGCAGAGCATAATTGGGGACCATCACCGGACTGTAGGCAGGCGAGCTGTGAATAAGCTGCTCGCGAAGCTCCGTGCTGCAAAGTTGGGCGGCCCGCCTGCCCCGCGGCAGGTTGCCCATTGCGGTCCGGGCGATCGGATCATCCGTTTCGTTCTGCGAGAACAGCGTTTTGGCTTCTTTCAGCTCACTCGGCTTTTCAGCCTTCGCCATCTCCGTCTGCTTGGTCTTCGGTTTTTCAGACGGCTTCGCGTGTTCGAGCGCGACCTTCGCCTCATCTTGCGCGCCAGCCGCAGGACCGTCCTTCGGCGTGTCGATATTGGCGACATCCACCTGCGGCAAGTCAACGTCCTCCGGTACGGGATTTGCCGGCGGCTTGTCGGTAACGGGCGGCTTTGCCGCAGCCGTCTCGACTGGCTTGGGCTCCTCGGGCTTCGGCTCATCGGGCGGCGTTACCGGCGGCTTGCCGGCCTCCGCCGCAGCATTGCCCGTGTCGGATTTCCGGGGGCCGGTATCCTTGTCGCCGAATTCGAAGACGGGCCTCAGAACAGGCATGGGTTGACCCTTCCCCTCCTTGCCGGAGAGGTCATTCTTCGCCTCGGATTTCGGCGCTTCAGGCGGCTTTTCTTCCGGCTTGGCCTCTGGTGGCGGAGGTGGCGGTGGCGCTGGCGGGGGTGCCGGCGCCTTTTCCGCCTTCTCCTCTATCTTTGGCATCTCTGGCGGCTTTTCAGCCGGCTTCTTCTCTTCCGGCTTTTTCTCTTCGGGCGGCGGCACCAGATCGACGTTTACGGTCTCTTCTTTGGGCGGTTCGGGCGGCCGGTCTGGTAATTTGACGAGGAAGAAGGCGACAACGGCGACGTGCAATGCAATCGAGGCTGCCACGCCCCAACTGATCTGCCCCCAGCGCTTTTTGACGATCTTCTGCATGCCCACGGATGATGCTCACGACAAGCTACCGATGTGGCCTTTTAAGAAGGCATCATCAAGCCATAAAACAAAAAAGTGCTTTCCGCGCGGCCGGTCGAGAGCCGCGCGGCGGATGGTCCATATCTTTTATTGTTCACGCGCCTGCGATTGCAACTAGCTGAGAGAGCCTATGATTTCACGATAGGCAGCCTCGGGGAATGCCTTCAGCGTCCGCGTACGAACATTGCCGCCCGTCGCAAGTTGCAGGGTAAACCGTGCCATCACGGCATCGTCCGGCGCCTCGCATACGGCGACCATGTCGTAGTCGCCCATCGTCAGAAAGAAGTTCTTGAAGGAGCCGCCCATATCGCCGAGCGCCTTCTTGGCCGCGTCCAGCCGTTTTGCCGAGTCGCGTGCAGTGCGAATGCCTTGATCTGTCCAGTTGATAAGCATGACATAAGTGGTCATTGCACACCTCCCCACGGAGGGTTTTGGTCCACGCAGGTATGTGGCGACCTTGCTCACGCGCTGCGGCCGGTCCCTTCCCCCGTGCGCAGACTATACCATTCCGGCCTGCGGAAAGCGAAGGAATGTGTGGAGCCCAAACGCGAAAGAGCCGGACGAACCCGGCTCTTCAATCATCAAATCAGTCGCACGACGGCTGCCGCGCAGCCGGCACGTGCTTAGCTGTCCAGGAAGCTGCGAAGCTTTCTGGAGCGGCTCGGGTGCTTGAGCTTGCGCAGCGCCTTCGCTTCGATCTGGCGGATACGTTCGCGGGTGACCGAGAACTGCTGGCCGACTTCCTCGAGCGTGTGGTCCGTATTCATGCCGATGCCGAAGCGCATGCGCAGCACGCGCTCTTCGCGCGGCGTCAGCGAGGCGAGAACACGGGTCGTCGTCTCGCGCAGGTTCGCCTGGATCGCGGCGTCGATCGGCAGCAGCGCATTCTTGTCCTCGATGAAATCGCCGAGATGCGAATCTTCCTCGTCACCAACAGGGGTTTCGAGCGAGATCGGCTCCTTGGCGATCTTCAGGACCTTGCGGACCTTTTCGAGCGGCATGGCCAGCTTTTCCGCCAGTTCTTCCGGCGTCGGCTCGCGGCCGATCTCGTGCAGCATCTGGCGCGACGTGCGGACGATCTTGTTGATCGTCTCGATCATGTGCACCGGAATGCGGATCGTGCGGGCCTGGTCGGCAATCGAACGGGTGATCGCCTGACGGATCCACCAGGTCGCATAGGTCGAGAACTTGTAGCCGCGACGGTACTCGAACTTGTCGACCGCCTTCATCAGGCCGATGTTGCCTTCCTGAATGAGGTCGAGGAACTGCAGGCCTCGGTTCGTGTACTTCTTGGCGATGGAAATGACGAGGCGAAGGTTCGCTTCGACCATTTCCTTCTTGGCGATGCGCGCTTCGCGCTCGCCCTTCTGCACCATGTGCACGATACGGCGGAATTCCGAAATCGAGATGCCGGTTTCCGTCGCGAGGTTCTGGATCTCCTGGCGGATGTCGCGGATCGTCGTGTTTTCGCCCTTGGCGAATTCCTTCCAGCCGCGCGCCGCCAGATTGCCGATCGACTTCATCCAGTTCGGATCGAGCTCGGCACCCTGATACTGTTCCAGGAACGAGTCGCGCTTGACGCCGTAGGATTCAGCCAGACGCAGCAGGCGGCCTTCGTTCTGAACGAGGCGCTTGTTGATGTCGTAAAGCTGCTCGACGAGCGCTTCGATGCGGTTCTGGTTGAGCGACAGCGACTTGACCGCCTTGATCAGCTCGTCCTTCAGTTCCTTGTAGCGGCGCTCCTGCGCGGAAGACAGCGTGCCGGTGGCGGCAAGGCGCTGCTCGACCTGCTGGTCCTGCAGCTTGCGCAGCTTCTTGTAGGTCTCGGCGATAAGGTCGAGCGTTTCCATGACCTGCGGACGCAGTTCCGCTTCCATAGCGGCCAGCGACAGGTTGGATTCGTCCTCGTCCTCTTCTTCCTCTTCCACAGGCAAGCCTTCGCCGCCGACATCGGTGATGTCGTCGTCGCCGGAACGCGGGCGGCGCGTCCTTTCCTTTTCCTCGGCGG
The DNA here is from genome assembly GCF_056755095.1 of Rhizobium sp. SVR5-9E. NCBI lineage: Bacteria > Pseudomonadati > Pseudomonadota > Alphaproteobacteria > Hyphomicrobiales > Rhizobiaceae > Rhizobium > Rhizobium sp. SVR5-9E. The sequence goes on from NZ_JBNDHS010000050.1 coordinate 20,405, forward strand.
CCTTGCGGTCGGCCTCGATCTTCTCCGGGCTCTGGAACTGCGGCGCAGCCTTGGCTTCCGGACCGGAATAGGTCGTTTCGAGATCGATGATCTCGCGAAGCAGGGTCGTGCCCTCGTTCAGTTCGTCGCGCCAGATGATGAGCGCCTGGAAGGTGAGCGGGCTTTCGCAGAGGCCTGCGATCATCGTTTCGCGGCCGGCCTCGATACGCTTGGCGATGGCGATTTCGCCTTCGCGCGACAGAAGCTCGACGGAACCCATCTCGCGCAGATACATGCGCACCGGGTCGTCGGTACGATCGGTCGGCTCCTTCTTCTTGGCAGTCGCAAGTGCGGTGCCGCTGGAAGGTGCGAGTTCGCCGCCCTCGCTCTCCTCATCGCCGCCGGCGTCGTCGTCGTCGGTGCTGCCCTGGCCCGCCTCTTCGGCTTCCTCGTCTTCGATGACGTTGATGCCCATGTCGGACAGCATCGCCATCGTGTCTTCGATCTGCTCGGACGTCACTTCCTCGGACGGCAGGACGGCGTTCAGCTCGTCCATCGTCACATAGCCGCGCTTCTTCGCGGCCTTGATCATTTTCTTGACCGCGTCATCGGAAAGATCGAGAAGAGGGCCGTCGGATGCGCCGTCGCGTTCGACTTCCGCTTCTTCGTTCTCTTTGACCTTGGTTGCCATTTATATCGTCGCCTTCCTGACGCTATTCAAACTCGCTACGGTGAATGGCCCTCGAAGCCTGAGCGCGCAAACGCAAGCCTCGAATCACCTTTTTACCCACCTAACGGGATGACCTTTAAAGCCCGATTAACCACAATTGCCGGCCCAGAATGACAGAGCTTCCATGCATCGAAATCACCGGCCATGGTTATGTGCGATCCGCCCTGACCCAGTCCACCGCTTTCAAGTCGAACGGTGATTCCCACAATTTTTGTTCTCGTCAAGCTTTTCCACAAAAAAAGCCGTCAAAAACATGGAAAAAGCCTTATCCACAGGCTTGGAACCGCTCAAGCGATCGCTTCGCTTAGATAGGATGTCACCAGGAAAAGACAAGGGCGCAACGCCCTCGCCCCTCATATCGGTGTTGTCTGCGGCTTTATAGTGGCGGCCGCCACCTCTTCTGCAGGCGGCAGCATAACCTAGTGCGACAGTCCGTCGTAATGCGTCACCTTCAATGCCGCGAGATCGATGGCCGGAATGCAGCGGAGGTTGATTGACGCCATTGCCGTGCCGTCGGGAGCGTCGGCCTCGCCGAACGGTGCGATGCCACAATTCGAGCAGAAGTGATGCTTGATGACATGCTTGTTGAACGTATAGGTCGAGAGGTTCTCCTCAGGCGTTTTCAGCGTCAGCTTCGCGCGCGGCACGAAGCCTAGGAGACCGCCTCGACGCCGGCAAAGGGAGCAATTGCAGTCGAGAGCTTCCTTGAAATCGCCCTCCACCTCGAAAGCGACATTGCCGCAATGGCAGCTTCCCTCGTAAATCATCATCCTATCTCCCTCATATCCAATCCATCACGACCTTGCCGGAATTGCCCGAGCGCATCGCCTCAAAGCCATCCCGGAACTCATCGATCTTGATGCGGTGCGTGATGACCGGCGAGAGGTCGAGCCCGCCCTGCACGAAGGCGATCATCTTGTACCATGTCTCGAACATCTCGCGGCCATAGATGCCTTTCAGGTTCAGCATCTTGAAGATGACCTTGTTCCAGTCGATTTCGAAACCGGCCGGCGCAATGCCGAGAATGGCGATCTTGCCACCATTGTTCATCTTGTCGATCATGTCGCGAAAGGCCGGTGCCGCACCCGACATCTCCAGGCCGACATCGAAGCCCTCCGTCATGCCGATCGCCTTCATGACATCGGCCAGATTCTCCTTCGACGCGTCGACGACGTAATCGATGCCGAGTTTGCGCGCGAGGTCCAGCCGATGCGGGTTGATGTCGGTGATGACCACCTTGCGGGCGCCGGAGCGCTTGGCGACGAGCGCCCCCATGATACCGATCGGGCCCGCGCCGGTGACAAGCACGTCTTCACCGACGAGATCGAAGGAAAGCGCGGTATGCACCGCATTACCGAAGGGATCGAAGATCGCAGCGATCTCGTCGGGAATATCATCCGGGATCGGCACGACATTGCTCTCGGGGATGCAGAGGAATTCACCGAAGGAACCGGGGCGGTTGACGCCGACGCCCAGCGTGTTGCGGCAGAGATGGCCCCTTCCCGCTCTGCAGTTACGGCACTTGCCGCAGACGATATGGCCTTCGCCGGAGACCCGCTCGCCGACATGGTACTTGGTGACGGCCGAACCGATCTCGGCGATTTCGCCGCAGAATTCATGGCCGACGACCATCGGCACCGGAATGGTCTTCTGCGCCCACTGGTCCCAATTCCAGATGTGGACGTCCGTGCCGCAGATAGCGGACTTCTTTACGCGGATCAGCACGTCGTTCGGGCCGACCTCCGGAACCGGAACGTTCTCCATCCAGAGCCCGACTTCCGCCTTCGACTTGACCAGCGCCTTCATCATGTTCGACATCGTTTTTTCCTTGCTTGGCGCCCCGGCCTCATCTCCCTTCTCCCCTGGGGGAGAAGGTGCCCGAAGGGCGGATGAGGGGGCCGCAGACGTCCAAATTAATTGCTCGCCGCTTGCGCTTTGAGCCTTGCTTCGCTCGCCCCCTCATCTGTCCTTCCGGACATCTTCTCCCCGCTGGGGAGAAGGGCGAATTGTCTTCAAACAACACCAAGTTCGCGACCGGCCTCGGCAAAGGCTGCGATCGCGCGCTCGACATCCGCCGTGGAATGCGCAGCCGACATCTGGGTGCGGATGCGGGCCTGGCCCTTCGGCACGACCGGGAAGGAGAAGCCGATGACATAGACGCCCTTCTTCAACATCAGCGCCGCCATGTCCTGCGCCAGCTTGGCATCGCCAAGCATGACGGGGATGATCGGATGCCCCTCGCCCGCCAGCGTAAAGCCCAGCTTCGTCATCTCGGAGCGGAAAAGCGCTGCATTGGCGGAAAGCTTCTCGCGCAACACGTTGCCGTTTTCGATGAGGTCGAAGACCTTGAGCGAAGCGGCGGCAATGACCGGAGCGAGCGTGTTGGAGAAGAGATAAGGCCTCGAACGCTGGCGCAGCCAGTCGACGACTTCCGCCTTGGCCGAGGTATAGCCGCCGGAAGCGCCACCCAGCGCCTTGCCGAGCGTGCCCGTGATGATGTCGATTCGGCCTTCAACACCGCAATGTTCCGCCGAGCCACGCCCATGCTTGCCGACGAAGCCGACGGCATGGCTGTCGTCGACCATGACCATCGCGCCGTATTTCTCGGCGAGATCGCAGACGCCCTGCAGATTGGCGATGATGCCATCCATCGAGAAGACGCCGTCGGTGGCGACCATCTTGAAGCGGCTGCCCTCTGCCTTTTTCAGCTCTTCTTCGAGCGCCTTCATGTCATTGTTGGCGTAGCGGAAACGCTTGGCCTTCGAGAGCCGCACGCCGTCGATGATCGAGGCATGGTTGAGCGCATCGGAAATGATCGCATCCTCTTCGCCGAGCAGGGTCTCGAAGAGGCCGCCATTGGCATCGAAACAGGAGGAATAGAGAATCGTATCCTCCATGCCCAGAAACGATGAGATGCGCGCCTCGAGCTGCTTGTGCTCTTCCTGCGTACCGCAGATGAAGCGGACGGAGGCCATGCCGTAGCCATAGCGGTCGAGCGCCTTCTTGCCCGCTTCGGCCAACTCTTCGTTGTCGGCAAGGCCGAGATAGTTGTTGGCGCAGAAATTCAGCACCCGCTCACCGGAGGCGACTGCGATCTCGCCGGCCTGTTTCGAGGTGATGACGCGCTCGGACTTATAAAGTCCGGCGTCCTTCAGCGAGGCGAGTTCGGATGTCAGATGCGAAAGAAACGCTGATGTCATTGGAAACACCGTGTTCGAGAGATTGCTGTGATCGGCAATTAGTACATAACAGGCGGGGATTTCGCGAGAACGCTACGGAATATTTTTGAACCAGGCGACCCTCCGCCCCTTATGAGAAGGGCCGCAGTCACTCTGCTCGTCCTCTATGAAGCCTTCACATCGGATGGTCTGTCGACTGAAGTTGGTCGAGAAGCGCGCCAAGCATCGCCCGTTGCCCCTTGAGCAGCTTGATCTCGGCATCGGCAAGGGCAAACCAGCCAGCCCTGTCCACCTCTGGGAAAGACTGGATCCTCCCTGACTTTGGAGGCCATTCCATCTGAAACATCGAGCTCTTTATCGCGTCCACGTCCAATACCGGATCCGCCTCGACCGCCCAGACGGTCACGACCTTCCCGCCCGGCTGACGGTACTCTCCGAGATGGACGAACGTCCCCTCGATGGCGACGCCCAGTTCCTCCCGAGCCTCGCGGGTCGCGGCAGTCAACTCGTCCCCGCCCGGCTCCACGAGGCCTTTCGGAATGGACCAGGCGCCTTCATCCTTCTTCGCCCAAAAGGGGCCGCCGGGATGCACCAGAAGAATTTCCAGTTGGCTACTTGATCGGCGGTAAATGAGAAGCCCGGCGCTTCGAACCGGCATCGGCTGCTCCCAGGGTTGGTCCGGGTTCAAGGCACTCGTTGCAGATGCCGCAACCGTCCTCATCCATCGAAAGTCTCGAGCGCTGTCGCTGACAACATAGACAGACCATCGTGTCCCGCGAGGAGCTTTCTTCCCGCTCGGGTGGCAGGATCTCCATCCTCGGGTTTGAAGAAAAGTCAGCCGTCAGCTCGCCCATCTCGATGCTCCGCACAAGTACCGCAACTGAGATAGGAGCGGCAACCGGGGGCGGCAAGTCTGACGGCCGGGATGGACACCGTTATTGCAGCGCTCTTACCGCCCTCGGGAGCCGGGATGACGAAGACCCTAGTCGTCGTGGCTCAGGATGACCTCGATAAACGCATCGCCGTAGCGCTCGAGCTTCGACTGGCCGACACCCGAAATGCCGAGCAGCTCCTTGTGTGTCCGCGGCCGCTCTGTCGCGAAGGCAATGAGCGTCGTATCGGGAAAGACGACATAGGGAGGCACGCCGAGCGATCGCGCAATCGCTGTCCGTTCCGCGCGCAAAGCCTCGAAAAGCACCCCGTCCGCGCCCGACAACACGGATCGGCTCTCGGCTTGTGCCGCCTTCTTGGTCCGGCGCTCGGAGGCCGGACGATCCTTGCGGAAGAAGACCTGGCGATCACGCTTGAAGACCGCACGCGCCTCCGCTTCCAGTTTCAGCGCGCCAAACGCATCATGATCGACGCGGATGAGCCCCATGGCCAGCAGCTGGCGGAAGACCGACTGCCATGTCCGCGAAGGAATATCGCTGCCCGCTCCAAAGACCGGCATGGTCGTGTGGCCGAAGCGCTCGGTCTTTTCATTGACGTTGCCGAGAAGCACGTCGACCACATGGCCCGTGCCGAAGCGCTCGCCCGTGCGATAGATGGCGGCCAGCGCCTTGATCGCCGCATCCGTCCCATCCCAGGTCTCGACCGGCTTCAAGCAGGTATCGCAACTGCCGCAATTACCGGCATGCGCCTCGCCGAAATGCGCAAGGATCGCCTGGCGGCGGCACGAAGCCGTTTCGCAGATGGCGAGCAGCGCATTAAGCTTGGATCGCTCGACCCGCTTGATCTCATCGGCGGCGCTGCCTTCGTCGATCATTCGTCGCCGCTGGATGACGTCAGCCATGCCATAGGCCATCCAGACCTCGGACGGCAGCCCGTCACGCCCGGCGCGGCCAGTCTCCTGATAATAGGCTTCGACGGATCCCGGCAGATCGAGATGCGCCACATAGCGCACGTTCGGCTTGTCAATCCCCATCCCGAAGGCAACGGTCGCAACCAGGCACAGCTCGTCTTCTTTCAGGAAGGCATCCTGATTGGCATCGCGAAGCGCGCGATCCATGCCGGCATGATAAGGCAGCGCCCGGATGCCTTGTCCGTTCAGCCACTCGGCCGTGTCCTCGACCTTGGCACGCGACAGGCAGTAGACGATGCCGCTATTGCCCTTGTGACCCGACAGAAACCGGAGCAACTGCTGGCGCGGCTGATCGCGCTCGACGATTTCGTAGCTGATGTTCGGCCGATCGAAGCTGGTCGTGAAAATCTTGGCATTGTTCAGACCAAGCCGTTCCACGATGTCGTCGCGGGTGTGCGGATCGGCAGTCGCCGTCAGCGCAACGCGCGGCACATCGGGAAAGTGCTCCGCAAGCTTGCCGAGCTCGCGATATTCCGGTCGGAAATCATGTCCCCATTGGGAGACGCAATGCGCCTCATCGATGGCGAAGAGCGCGATCTTCGAGTTGCCGATCGTATCGCGGAACCCCTCCATCAGGATGCGCTCCGGCGTCACGTAGAGCAGGTCGAGCTTGCCGACGGAAAGCGCGCGGCGAACCTCGATAAACCCCTCCCGCGACAATGACGAATTCAGCGCGGCGGCGCGAATACCGAGCTGCTTCATCGCTTCCACCTGATCGCGCATCAGCGCAATCAGCGGCGAAACGACGATGCCGACACCCTCGCGGCAGAGCGCAGGGATCTGAAAGCAGAGCGACTTGCCGGCGCCCGTCGGAAAGAGCACGACGGCATCGCCGCCGGAGACGACATGCTCGACCACTTGTTGCTGCTTGCCGCGAAAGGCCGGATAGCCATAGACACGGTTCAGGATGCCGAGGGGCGAGCGCTCCGCGGCGAACAGCGCATCCCCCGCCGAAAATGCTGTATCTCCGCCGTCCATCAATGGCTTGCCGCGCCCTTCACGCGCCCTGAAAGCACGCCGAAGCCGTCGATGATCGCCTCCTGGTTTTCCAGCCGCAGGCCCTCGAAATGAACTTCCTGCAGCGCGCGCATCAACTGGTCGATGACGTCGCCGTCCCCGGCTTCCGTCGCCTCGGCGATCTCGCGTTCGAGTTCGATCTTCTGCCAGCGCAGCGCCTTGGCGCGCTTGTGGAAGGCAAGCGCCTGACGATACCCCTCGCGAGCATCCTCCATAGCGGCTTCCTCCGTCGCGATCCAGAGACGTGCATTGCGGATCTGCTGCTCCAGGCTCTTCAGCAGCGTCCCGAAGCCCTGCTCCTCCAGCCGCTCGATCAGATATTCGCGCGTCAGATGCGGCCCGGCGACGGCCGCCGCAGCACCGAGCACACCGGACCAGAGGCGTTGAAGCTCGCGATTATCGTAGTCGATCGAAGCGATTTCGTCGTATTCGTCCTGCATCAGCGCAGGATGATTGACGATGGTGAGCGCAAGCACGCTTTCCCGCAACGCCGGAATGTCCTGATGTCCATGCACGAGGCCCGAGCGCGCGAGACGCTCGGAAACACCGCCGCCGGCGATGCGCGCGCCACGCGCCTCCTGCTGTCCACCGCGCCTGCCCGGTCCACTGCCACGCTCGAAGCTGCGCCGCTCGCCGCCACGGTTCTGGAACTGCGGCTGAAAGAATGCGTTCAGCCTGTCGCGGATATCCTGCTGATAATGGCGGCGAACATTTTCGTCGGCAATGACGGCAACCATCTGCTTCAGGCGCGCTTCCAGTTCGGCGCGCGCCTCTGGCGTATCGAACTTGCCTGTGTTGAGCTCGCGGCTCCAGAGCATTTCGGCAAGCGGCTTTGCCTGGCTCATCACCTTGTCGAAAGGCGCGCGGCCCTCATGGCGCACCAAGTCGTCCGGATCCTTGCCGTCGGGCAGCAACGCAAAGCGCACGCTACGGCCGGGTTTGAGGTACGGCAGTGCCAGATCCGCCGCCCGGTTTGCGGCGCGGATACCGGCGCCGTCGCCATCGAAGCAGAGCACCGGCTGCGGCGTCATTTTCCAAAGCAGCTCGAGCTGGTTTTCGGTGAGCGCCGTACCGAGCGGCGCCACAGCATTCTCGACGCCTGCCTGATGCAGGGCAATGACATCCATATAGCCTTCGACGGCGATGATCGTCTGCGCACCGTCCGCACCTTGGATGGACCGCCGGGCACGCGCAAAATTGTAGAGCACGTTGCCTTTGTGAAAGAGCTCGGTCTCATTGGAATTGAGGTATTTCGCCGGTGCATCCGGCGACATGGCGCGTCCGCCGAAGGCGATCACCTTCTCTCTTGAAGAGAGGATCGGGAACATGATGCGGTCGCGGAAACGGTCGTAACTGACCGGCACGTCCGGCCCATGAACGACAAGGCCGCAGGCCTCGATCTGCTCCTTGGCGACGCCCTTGCCGGCCAGGAACTCCTTGAGCGCATTGCGGCTGTCCGGCGCAAAGCCTAGACGGAAGGTCTCGATCGTGCGACCCGTCAGCCCACGGTCGCGAAGGTAGGCGCGCGCCCGCGCGCCCGTTGCTGTCTGCAGCTGGTCCTGAAAGAACGTCGTCGCCAGTTCCATGACGTCCAGAAGGGAGCCGCGCTCCTTCTCGCGCCGCTCCATGACAGGATCGGCGATCGGCATTGCAACGCCCGCCATGTCGGCGATCTGCTGCACCGCTTCGGGGAAGCTGAGGCCCTCGAGGTCTGTCAGAAAGCGAAAATGATCGCCTGTGACGCCACAGCCGAAGCAGTGATAACGGCCCTTGCGGTTTTCGCAGTGGAAGCTCGGAGACTTTTCGCCGTGGAAAGGGCAGCAGGCCCAATAATCACCGCGCGATACATTTGTCTTGCGCTTGTCCCAGCTCACGCGCCGGCTGATGACATCCGAAATCTGGACGCGGTCGCGTATCTCGTCGAGAAAGGAATTGGAAAAGCGCATATGAACCTCTTGCAAGCCCAATCATATACGCAGGTTTGCCGCAGCGTGCCATGAACTTTGCCGCGAACGCGCGCTATTCACAGGTGGCTGACGATTGTTTTAAAAAATACAACTCAAGAAAGCGTGAGCATCCGCATGCGCGCGCTGCGACATTTGTGCACGAAGCCGCGAATTGTTTCGTATTTCCACGTTATCGAAGCGAGTATTTTAAAGAGAAATAACAACAAGAATACAAATGCTTACAAAAACAGGTCGCGGGCGGGGACAAATAGCTGCGACGGACTGTTGGCGTCCCTTCCGCCACCTGTGACGGCCGTGCGACCGAAACATTATATTTTTGTAAGTTGAATCCACTGCTGCGGCGCAATACGGTCCATCTCAACAAAGCGATCCCCGAGCGAGGCACCATCCCTACCCCCGGCGCCGCCTCGCAAGGGTGCCTTTGCAAATAAGCCGCTGGCTGGGCCTCAGCCCTGCGTTGCCAGCGACAGCAAAGTGCAAGAAGGCAGGAGCGCCCCCAGCTCCTGCCTTCTTTGATTCTACGCTTTAACCCTGCCGGTTAACTCCAGCTCCGAATTTTACTCATCTTTGTCAAAAGTGACATTGACAGGCGCAAGCTTCGTATCAGATGGAATACGTGTACCCGTCTGGATTGTCCGATGCCTTTTTGCCCCGAAACACTTTCATCCAATGAGCGTTTTTTTGAAGCAGTACTACTGTGCGCAAATGAGATGCTTACGATCTACCGGGACAGTCCGCGTATTGCGTCGATCTTTGCTTCGCAGCAACGATGGCTCATGGCACATGCCGGATTTGGGCTGCATTACGGCTATCCCGATGACACGAAGAAGGGCCTGTATTCCGGCCGCTTTGTCGAATTCGTCGTCGGCAACAAGATCGCCAGCCGCAACACCGCTGCAGCCTTCGTGCAGGAAATGCTGGTCTATCGCTACCTGAGGACGGTCAGCGGACAGAGCGATCGGCGCACAAGGCTGCTTGAACCAACCGAAACGGCTGAGCACCATTTTCTGAAGTGGCTGCACGCCCATCTGCTCGTTCTCGACGGCCTTGATGGCGGAACCCGGCTCGCGCAGGTCGGCTCGGACCCTTCGGTCTTCGGTAAAATTCAACCGATGATCGCCAAGGCGTTCATCGGGACCGAGGCGGTGCGTGACCCCGGCCGGACCTTCAATCTTTTCAACTGGGCGAATTCCGGGGGGCTGATCATGGATTATCTGATGACGCGCCTGCCGGGGTTCGACCGGTCAAAGGAACGCATGTCGGTCGGCCCCGTATCACTCGGCGAAATCCGCGCGCAGTTCATGATTTCGAACACGCACCTGAAGCGCCTGCTTTCGCATGCCGCTGAAATGGGAAGCATTGGCTGGGAAGAGCCGCCGCGCAAAGGCGATCTCTGGCTTTCGCGCGGCTTCATTCTTGAATACGTGAACTATCAGGCCGCGAAATTCGCGATCGTCGATGCCGCGACCGAGACAGTGCTCGGCCGTTAGCGCCTTTCAAGACTATTTCAGCAGTTCCTTGACGGTGCCGGAGGCCTTGGCGAAGTCCATCTGGCCGGCATAACGCTCCTTGAGAACAGCCATCACCTTGCCCATATCCTTCGGGCCTTCCGCACCGGTTTCCGCGATAATGGCAGAGATATTGGCGCGCACTTCCGAATCGGAAAGCTGCCTAGGCAAAAAGTCCTGGATGACCACTACCTCCGCGCGTTCCTTGGCGGCGAGCTCCGGCCGGGCGTTCTCTTCATAGATCTTCGCCGATTCGTCGCGCTGCTTCACCATCTTGGCGAGGATCTGCAGAATCTCCTCATCCGAAGCCTCGTTCTTGCCGGAACCGCGGTTGGCGATATCGCGGTCCTTGATCGCCGCCTGGATGAGGCGGACGGTCGAAAGCCGCTCGGCATTCCTGGATTTCATCGCGTCCTTGAGGGCAGTGGCGAGCTGATCGCGCAGCATTGATTTCACTCCTGTTGAATGGCGCTTCATAAACCAGCCGGATGGCAGCGATCAAATAAATTGCGCGATTTCCCGCACGAAGCGCAGGAAAAGGCCGCCGATTCGCGCTAGAAAGATTGACGCAAGAGCAGAGCGCGGCTATCTACCGCCACCTGCACCAAAATTCGTGATCAGGCCTGAGACGCGCGGCGACAACCTGCGCCCATACGCTTGCCAACACAAATGGCACTCTGGCGACGGCCCAAGACGTCGAGAGCTGCCGGAAACGGGAAGAAGATGACCGCAACAGCACCCTGGACAACCGACAAGCCGACTGCCCTGCTCGTTCTGGCAGATGGAACCGTGATTGAAGGCAAGGGCATCGGCGCCACCGGCAAGGTGCAGGCCGAGGTGGTCTTCAACACGGCCCTGACCGGTTACGAGGAGATCCTGACGGACCCTTCCTATCTCGGCCAGATCGTCACCTTCACCTTCCCCCACATCGGCAATGTCGGCGCCAATGACGAAGATATCGAAGACCTAGCGCCTGCAGCGCGCCACGGCGCAGTCGGCGTCATCTTCAAGGCGGATATGACCGAGCCTTCCAACTACCGCGCGGCCAAGCATCTCGACGCCTGGCTGAAAGCCCGCGGCATCATCGGCCTCGCGAGCGTCGACACGCGCGCCTTGACCGCCTGGATCCGCGAAAACGGCTCGCCGAACGCCGTCATCGCCCATGACCCGAACGGCGTTTTCGACGTCGACACGCTGAAGGCGGAAGCCAAGGCGTGGAGCGGTCTTGAAGGCCTCGACCTCGCCAAGATCGCCTCTTCCGGCCAGTCCTCGCAGTGGGCGCAGACACCATGGGTGTGGAACGAGGGCTACGGCGAACTCGCGGCTAGCGACGCCAAGTATCACGTCGTCTGCCTCGACTACGGCGTCAAGCGCAACATCCTGCGCCTCTTCGCCGGCCTCGACTGCAAGGTCACGGTGGTGCCGGCGACGACCAGCGCCGACGATGTGCTCGCCATGCAGCCGGACGGCATCTTCCTGTCGAACGGCCCGGGTGACCCGGCGGCAACCGGCGAATATGCAGTGCCGGTCATCCAGAAGTTGATCAAGACCGACATCCCCGTCTTCGGCATCTGCCTCGGCCACCAGATGCTCGGCCTCGCGCTGGGCGCCAAGACCGAAAAGATGCACCAGGGCCATCACGGCGCCAACCATCCGGTGAAGGACCATACGACGGGCAAGGTCGAGATCGTCTCCATGAACCACGGCTTCGCGGTTGACACGAAGTCGCTGCCGGAAGGCGTTGAGGAGACTCACGTTTCGCTGTTCGACGGCACCAATTGCGGCCTGCGCGTCAGCGGCAAGCAGATCTTCTCGGTGCAGCATCACCCGGAAGCCTCGCCCGGCCCGCAGGACAGCCACTACCTCTTCCGCCGCTTCATCAACATGGTGCGCGCGAAAAAGGGCGAGGAATCTCTCGCCGAGCGCTGATCTAAGACCGGCAAGGGCGTTCGCGACTAGACGTGTGCCCTTGTTATTTTTCTCGCCGAACGCGTTAATTGCAATTTAAGGACGCTCTTCTAAGACAGACTCTCAGGACTGAAGCCGACCTTCGCCTGGGATGCAATCTATGCAAGAGAAAAAGCATATACCGAGCCTGGACGGCTTGCGCGGCATCGCTGCGGCTGCGGTCGTGTTTTCCCACATGGATCTGATCTTTCCGTCGCTCGGCCATCTGATGATCGGTGGTATCGGCGGACGCGCCGTTGCAATCTTCTTCTCGCTCAGCGGCTTCCTGATGGCCTATCTCTACGGCGAGAGGCCGATCAGTCGCAAGGCGGTCTCCGATTTCCTGGTCAGCCGCTTCTCCCGCATCTATCCGGTCTATCTGGTGGCGGTCGTCGTCGTTGTCGTTCTGTCCAGCATTCCGGGCTTCGAATTCATCAATCCGATCCATGGCCCGACGGAGATCATTCGACACATCGTCCTACTTGGATCGAGCGGTGTGCTCTGGTCAATTCCGCCCGAAATCCAGTTCTATCTGCTCTTCCCGCTGATCTGGCTGTTCTTCAGCGATCGCAAGCGCTACCAGGCGCTCGGCATGCTGATGGCAGGCCTCTTGGCCGTCAACGCGCTTCTTGGTTTTCCCGGCCCTGGTATCCTGTTGCTATCGAAGCTTGCCTTCTTCCTGCTCGGCACAGCAGCCGGTAGGCTGTATTCTATCCTGGACAAACAACCACCGGGCCGTTCGATGGGCATAATGGCCCTGACACTGCCGTTCTTCATCCTCGTCTCGAACCACGTGTTTCCGACAAACGACAATGCCTGGGGGCTTGAACCTGCCTTCGCCGGCGCCCTCGCCGTGCTGGTCGTCTCGGTTGAACACCCGATCTCAGCTACGCTGTTCGCTGCGCCACCCATGCGTTTCCTCGGAAAAATCAGCTTTTCGCTCTATCTCTTCCACGTCCCGGTGATGTTCCTGATGGCAAATGCTTTGTCAGGCATTCTACCGATATCGATCGTCATTCCCTCGGCGCTCGGCGCGGCGCTGTTGATTGCATGGATGAGCTACGAATGCATCGAGACGCCAGCGCGCCGGGTGTTTGTATCGCTCTGGCGCCGTCATGCGTGGAGCGCCGCAATAGCTACGCTACCGGTTGTGTCGACACAGGTAAAAGGCGAGATCGGTCCGGGCGTTTTTCATCTCGGCTCAGGCGGACAGCCAAACACGCCAGCTTGAACCATCAGTGGCACAGGCCTACGACTCGCGGCGTACGAGAATGTAGAAACGACCGCATAGCATGACCGCTGCCGCCGCCAGACCGACGAGGAAGCCGAACCAGATGCCGACCCCGCCGAAACCGAACGGGAAGGCAAAGAGCCAGGCGAGGAAGAAGCCGATCGGCCAGTAGGCGATCAGCGCCATGATCATCGGCACACGCGCATCCTTGAGCCCGCGGAGCAAACCGTTGGCGATCGCCTGCAGGCCGTCGACCAGCTGGAAGAGACCGGCAATGATGATCAGCGGACCGGCATAGGCGAGCACCTGCGGCGCTTCCGGCCGGCTGACGTCGAGGAACCAGCGCGCGAAGAACTCCGGCATGATTGCAAACAGGATACCGCCGATCGCCGCGATCGCCGCGGCAATGATCAGCACGGCGATCGACGCCCGTACCAGGGCGCGGTGATCCCCCTGGCCGTGGGCAATGCCGACGCGCACCGTCGCCGCCTGGCTCAGCCCAAGCGGGATCATGAAAGCGATGGAGGCCCATTGGAGCGCAATGCCGTGCGCCGCAAGCTCGATCGTGCCGATATGGCCCATCAGCAGCGAGGCCGCGGTAAACAGGCTGACTTCGGCAAGGATGGTCACGCTGATCGGAAGGCCGAGGCGGGCGACATCCCACAGCGCATGCCAATCCGGCCGCCAGAAGCGCACGAGGATTTCGTAGCGCCGCGTCTCCTCTCTTATCTGCACATAGGCGAGGATGAAGAAGAAGCCCGCGGTCTGCACCGCGACGGAAACGATCGCGGCACCTTCGAGACCCATCGCCGGAAACCCGAAATGACCAAGAACGAGGCAATAGGCGAAGATCGCGTTCATCACCAGCATGACAATCGTCACGTTCAGAACGACGGCGGCCTTGCCGATCGCGCTGACGAGCGCGCGCATGACATTGTAAAGAAGCCCCGGCAGCAGGCCGAAATGGCCGATCAGGATATAGCCGTGCGCAAGCTTCGCCACTTCCGGCTTCTGACCGGCGGCGAGCAGTATATCCTCCGCATAGAAGAAGGCTGGCTGCATGACGAGCCAATAGGCTGTGACCACCCAAAGACCCATGCGGATCGACCGGCGCACTGTGACGGTATCGCCCCGGCCATAAGCCTGTGCGACCATCGGGATGACCGCGATGGAAAAGCCCGAGCCGAAAATGAGGATGGTGAACAGAAACTGCGCCGAAAGCACCATGGCCGCCAGATTTTCGGCGCCGAGGCGGCCGACGATCATCACGTCCGTCGTGTTGATGCCGAGCTGGGCAAGCTGCGCGCCGATGAAGGGAATGCCGAGCGCCAGCGTGGCGCGGAAATGCGCACTCCAGCGATTGTCGGTTTGCGGCACAAGCCTGTGCACGTCGATCGGCGCGTCCATCAGAGCCATTCCCGTCGTGGCTGAATCACTTCCGGCCGCAGCTAGCGGCAAAGTAACACCGCGCCTTAGATCAAAGCCTTACGAAGAACCATCCCAAAACAGGCAAATGATGAAAAATTCATCACCGGATCACGGAATTTGATGGCTCACTCCGCCGGCGCCTCCAGGGCTTCCGCAGGTTTTCCGGTCCTGACCTTCGCGAGGAAGACCAAAGCCGCACTGAGAATAAAGAATGCGGCCAGCAGATAGGGAGCGCCGGCAAAAGTCACCGGGGCATCCGGCCCGGTGAAATAGCCGAACAGCTGCGTAAAGATAAGAGGGCCGACAATGGTCGTGATGCTGGTGAGGCTGGTCAACGCGCCCTGCAACTCGCCCTGCGCCGATGGCGGAACCTTGCCAGCGGCTATGCTGCGAAGCGGCGGATCGGCCAGGTTTTCCATGACGGTCATGATGATGACCACGTAGACCATCCATCCCTCCCAAGCGAAAGCATAGCCCGTCAGGCCGATGACCGAAAAGGAGAGGCCGACGACCGCGGTCCTCCGCTCGCCGAGCACCGGCACGATCTTCGGCAG
This sequence comes from Rhizobium sp. SVR5-9E, assembly GCF_056755095.1. Lineage (NCBI taxonomy): Bacteria > Pseudomonadati > Pseudomonadota > Alphaproteobacteria > Hyphomicrobiales > Rhizobiaceae > Rhizobium > Rhizobium sp. SVR5-9E. The sequence goes on from NZ_JBNDHS010000050.1 coordinate 35,806, forward strand.
GATAAGCCCCATAACGAGGGCAGCACCGATGCCATAGATGCCGAGCGAAAGACCGATCTGGCCCTCGCTCCAGCCGTAGCGGTAGGTGGAAACGAAGGACCAGACGGCGGGATAGACGGAATGCGCCAACCAGAAGAGGAACATGACGGCGCCGATCCAGCCGATGCCCGGATAGTTGCGCATCTGTTTCAGCGCCCCCAGAGGATTGGCCCGCTTCCACTCGAAGGTTCGCCGATGTTTCGCGTCGAGCGTTTCCGGCAGAAGGAAATAGGCTGCGGCGAAGTTGAGGAAGGAAAGCAGAGCCGCGCCCAGGAATGGAACGCGCGGGCCGAATTCGCCGAGGAGGCCGCCGATGACCGGGCCGATGGTGAAGCCGACGCCGAAGGCGATGCCGATCAGGCCGAAGTTCTTGGCGCGATTCTCGTCATTGCTGATGTCGGCGATATAGGCCGAGCAGGTGGCAAAGCTGCCGCCGCTGAAGCCGGCAAGCGCCCGGCCGACGAAGAGCATCCAGAAGCTGGCGGCGACCGCACAGATGAAATTGTCGATCGCAAAGGTCAGCACCGACAGAAGCAGGATCGGGCGGCGGCCGAAACGGTCGCTGAGGTTGCCAAGGAACGGTGCGAACAGGAACTGCATGGCGGCGTAGACGACCAGCAACCAGCCGCCGTCAAGCGCCGCATCGCTGACGGTGCCGCCCGTCAGTTCCTCGAGGTAGGCGGGCAGCACCGGCATGATGATCGCAATACCGATCACATCCAGAAAGAGGGATCATGAAAACGAGGAAAAGCCCGCGGCGAACGAATTTCGGATCAAGCATGAAAACATCTCTTGAGAGGACTGCTTTCTGGAAAGACGATCTCATCGCCAGGAATGTTACATAGCCAAGGCCAAAAAGTGAAACAATACGTGAACATTTCAAAGTTTTTGATCAAGACGCCAGCGAAATTGATGCACGGGCGGAACAATATGGGAATCAAGCCGTGCGCGCTGCTCTTTCACGAAATAGACGAAGGCGCTGTCGATCGATGCGGTGGACCCAATCAAGCACAAATTTTTGTGCCTTGCGCACGAGGTATGGCCAAACGCCATGGACGCCGCTTGCCGTTGCGCGCTATAGACTGATCCCCGCAACGAGGTTGAAGAAAGCGGCGAATGGCAGCGGACGGCAAGGGCATCCTCTACTCGACAATGTCGCGGTTGCTGTGGCCGATGTTCTTGGTGCTCGGTCTTGTGGGGGCCGATTTCGCCTTCCGGTCGTCGGCCCCGCTCTTCTGGTTCAATGTCGTCTATCTCTCCATCGTCGCTCTCATCGGCTTTGCGGAACGCCTCATGCCTTACGAGCGAAGCTGGCTCTCCAAGGATGGAGAAACGTTCAACGACATCGCCCATACGCTGCTGAGTAAGGGGGGCGTGCAGCTTGTCGCGGCCATCGGCGTGACGGCGCCGATGGGGGCTGCAACGCTCGCCAAGTCGTTCTGGAGCGCGCCCTTTCCCATCTGGCCGAATGACTGGCCGCTGATGCTGCAAGTGATCCTCGGGCTCGTCGTCGCCGAACTCGGCCTTTATGTCGCCCACCGCGTCGCGCATAAAAATCTTTTCATCTGGCGGTTCCACGCGCTGCATCACAGTGTCGGGCGGCTCTGGGTCGTGAATACTGGCCGGTTCCACATCGTCGATTCCTTGTTCAAGATCGCACTCAGCCAGGCGCCGCTCTACCTGATAGGTGCGCCCCTGCCCGTCTTCCTGTGGATCGGCGCCGTCACGGCTTTCATCGGCCTCCTGACGCACTGCAATCTCGATGTGCGAACAGGTCCTCTCGACTACGTCTTCAGCACACCCCGGCTCCATCGCTGGCACCACTCCCGGATTCTTGCCGAAGGAAACACCAACTACGGAGAAAACCTGGTCCTATGGGATCAGCTTTTCGGCACCTATTTCAATCCGCCCCGGCCTTCCTCGATCGATATCGGCATCAGCGGGCGGATATCCGAAGGCTTTTGGGCGCAGCTCTCGCAACCCTTTTCGTCAAAGGGCGCGCGGCAAATTCTGGGACGGGCGCCAAGGGCCGCGGTCGAAATCGCCGAGACACCGCAGCCGGAACAGTAGCGGCTCCTAACGGGTGGCGGCCGGGTTTACGTCGGACAGACGTTGCTCCCGCTTCACGAAATCGACGAAGGCGCGCAGAGCGGATGGCATGTGCCTGCGGCTGGCGTAGTAAAGGAAGGGTCCGGAGAATTCCGTAACCCACTCTTCAAGGACCGGCACGAGTTCGCCGCGCGCTATAGCCGGCGCGAGCGCTTCCTCGAAAGTGCGAATGACGCCGAGACCGGCGATGGCCGCGCTGACCTCCATCTCGATGGCATTGGCCACCAGCGGGCCGGAAGGCGAGATCACCAGCCTTTCCTCTCCGCGCTCGAATTCCCAGCCGACCGTGGCGCCGCTGAGGAAGCGGTGGCGGATGCAGTCATGCCCCAGGAGTTCCTTCGGGTGTCGCGGCACGCCCCGTCTTTCGAGATAGCCAGGTGAAGCGGCCGTTATATAGCGCTGGCGGCGCGGGCCGATCGGCACGGCGATCATGTCGCGCTCCAGTCGCTCGTCATAACGGATGCCTGCGTCGTAACCAGCGGCAAGCACGTCGATGAAGCTGTCTTCGGCAATCACTTCGAGGGTGATCTGCGGATAGCGAAGCAGGAACCGATTGGCAAAATCGGACATGAAAAGCTTTGCCGCGATCGTTGGTACGTTGAGACGCAGCGTCCCGGCCGGGCTGTCGCGAAAATTGTCGAGCTGGCCGAGCGCCGAGGCGACCTCGCCAAGCGCCGGCGCAAGCCGCTCCAGCAATCTCTCGCCTGCCTCCGTGGGTGTCACGCTACGCGTCGTCCGGTTGAGAAGGCGCACGCCAAGGCGCTCTTCGAGACGCCGGAGGGAATCGCTGAGAGAGGAAGGCGAGACACCACGTTTTCGGGCAGCCGCGCGAAAGCTGCGCTCCCTTGCAATGGCCGCGAAGGCGTCCAGATCACTGAGAGGCAAATCATCCATTGTGCGCTTTTCCGTACAGCCTGTTCTGAGTTATCCGGATTTTCGCACAAGCCAGCCTCGCGTAGAAGCACTTTCAAGGGTGTCGTTCGGCATTCGAGAAGGAGAGAGAAATGCAGACCTATCGCTTGGGAAAGACAGGACCGGAAGTATCCGCCATCGGCCTCGGCTGCATGGGCATGTCCGGCATGTATGGGCCCTCGGACCGCGCGGAAGCCATCGCCACTATCCATGCGGCGCTCGATGCGGGCGTGAACCTGCTGGATACGGGCGATTTTTACGGTATGGGCCACAACGAGATGCTGATCGGCGAAGCGCTGAAAGGCCGCAAACGCGAAGACGTGGTGATCAGCGTCAAGACCGGAGCGCTGCGCGATCCGCAGGGCGCCTGGACTGGCTATGATTGCCGCCCTGCGGCGCTCAAGAACTTCGTCGCTTATTCGCTGCAGCGTCTCGGCGTCGACTACATCGATATCTACCGCCCTGCCCGCCTCGACCCGAATGTTCCGATCGAAGAGACTGTCGGCGCCATCGGCGACATGATCAAGGCCGGTTACATCAGGCATATCGGTCTTTCGGAAGTCGGCGCCGATACAATCCGCAGGGCGGCCGCCGTCCATCCGATTGCCGATCTGCAAATCGAATATTCGCTGATTTCGCGCGGCATCGAGGATGCAATCCTGCCCGTCTGCCGCGAGCTTCGTATTTCGATCACCGCTTACGGCGTCCTTTCCCGCGGTCTGATCAGCGGCCACTGGCAGAAGGGTCAGGGAAGCGGCAAAGGCGATTTCCGGACTTTCAGTCCGCGTTTCCAGGAGGGCAATGTCGACCGCAATCTGGCGCTCGTCGAAGAACTCCGGAAAGTCGCCGGAGCAAAGCAGGTCTCGATCGCGCAGATCGCAATCGCCTGGGTTGCCGCCCAAGGCAAGGACATCGTCCCGCTCCTGGGCGCCCGCCGCCGTGACCAGCTGACAGAAGCGCTTGGTTCACGGGCCGTCCAGCTTTCGCCGGACGATATGGCAGCGATCGGACGCGCTGTGCCGAAGGATGCCGCAGCAGGCGCACGCTACCCGGATGCGGAATTGAAGCACATGGATAGCGAAAAATAGATCCTTGCCCTTGCCGGCCTCAGAGCCAAAGGCCGGCGAGGAGCAAAGCCATTTCGCTCAGATCGGGCCGGAGAAGGTGTCGCAGGCGGCGAGCTGGCCGCTCTCGAAACCGCGCTTGAACCAGCGCACGCGTTGCTCCGAAGTGCCGTGATTGAAGCTCTCCGGCACGACATAGCCCTGGCTGCGTTTCTGCAGGGTATCGTCGCCGATCTGCTGGGCGGCGTTCAACGCTTCCTCAAGATCGCCGGCTTCGAGAATGCCCTTCTGCTGGGTAAACTTGCCCCAGATGCCCGCGAAGCAATCGGCCTGCAGTTCGACGCGCACCGAAATCTTGTTGGCATCGGCTTCGCTCATGCGCTGGCGCGCCTCGTTGAATTTCGGCAGGATTCCCAGCAGGTTCTGAACATGGTGGCCGACCTCGTGGGCCACGACATAGGCCTCGGCAAAGTCGCCGGAAGCGCCGAACCTGCTGCTGAGCTCCTCGAAGAAAGCCGTGTCGAGATAGACCTTGCGATCAACAGGGCAATAGAACGGCCCGGTCGCTGCGGATGCGAAGCCGCAGCCTGACTGCGTCGCCTCGGCAAAGAGCACCAGGGGAGGCTCTTCGTATTGCCTGCCCTGCGCCTGAAAGATCCCGTTCCAGGTATCCTCTGTCTCGGCCAGCACTGTCCGCATGAAGGCCGTCATCTCGTCATTCGCAGGCGGGCTGCTTCCTTCCGATTGGCTTTGCTCATAGCCGGTGCCGCCCGTCATTCCGCCGTCGATAACCTGCAACAGATCGATGCCCATAGCCTTGAAGAGCAGATAGATCACGACGAGGAAGATGATGGTGCCGATGGAAAGCCCGCCTCCCCTGCGGCCTACGCCGCCTCCGGACGGAAAACTGAAGCCGCCGCCGCGGCCGAACGGATTACGGCCCAATCCGCCGGGCGACGGATCTCCACGGCGATCCTCGACATTGTTCGACTGACGACGGCCTCTCCATTCCATCTGAACTCTCCCCGGCATGCGCTTGTCTACCCTAGAAGGGTCTATATATCCGGGCAGAACGTGAATTCCAGAAGGCTCATGCGAAGAGCCTTGGACGTGGGCGAAACGCGACGACGGCGCCTATGCCGACAATGGATGCAGCCGTATCACTCCTGATGAGTTTGGTGGTCCTCCGGCTTCGCTCACCGAGCTTGCTCAAGTGCTTGATGGCCGGCCGTTTTGACGCCGCGCCTGCCGAAGATCCCGAAACAAGCGAGGGCAATCGAAACTCCGGCCACCCCAGTCCCGGCGATCACATCGGCGAGATAGTGACTGCCGTGAGAAATCGCAGAAATGGCCATTGCGAAGTTTAGAATTGCAACCGGATACCGCAGCACTCTGTTCCTCCACGCTGCCCACGCACAAATGCAGGCGACGGCCACATGGCATGACGGAAAGGTAAGAATGCCCTCGACTTCGTTGGCCCGCACGACAAAAGGCATGCCACTCCGGACTGCGTTGAACTGCTCAAGGAAAGCATAACCAAAGTGTGGGTTGATGTTCCGCAATTGCGTGGGATCAACCGCAAGGACGGAGTAGGCGCTGAGTGCGGGTGTCCAGATCGAGATAAAACCGGAAATGCTGCAAGCGAGCGCAAAGCAGATTATCATTCCATAAGCTCGCTCTGGCTCATCGAACATGATCAACAGCAGCGGCAAAATCATCAGTTGATAGCCGAACGAGACATAGGCGGCAAACAACAGGCGCGCCAGTAAAGCGTTCGAATCCACGGCTTGAACGAATGCAAGCCAATCAAATCCCAACGCTCTGTCGACATCGAGAAGCCACTCGTCTGCCAGTGGATGGCCGGACGAAACGAAGATGTATGTGCATATTAGCAATGCAGTCGAGAGAATTATCGTCACGTACTGCACTTCGAGTATCAAGGCCATTTTATTCATCATGCGCCAGCGGCAATAACGGCACATTGCCGAGAGCAACACTGCGAGTGCATAGAACAACCCGAACGAATTTACATCGATGGAGATAGTCGTAAAAGGCAAAGCCAAGATCATACCGAGATTGACTAATAACGCTGCAGCGAACAGCATCAGCCGTGCACGTCTCAGTTCCTTGTTCATTGCTGATTACATCCGTCGACATCTCGCATGACAATCAGTATCAGCAACGCCTCTTAAGATTCTCGCAAAGATCCTGCGAAAACTCTCGTCATGATTGAGTCATATGGAAATTTCGCCGTGGCGGCGGCGCGGAGGCACCCAATTTGATGACTATGATTGGCAATCAAAATCGCCATGGCTTTGCTGTCCCTCGAATTCCTGTCGATTCCGTGATTTATGGGGTTCCGTTTGCGGAAGCATTTGCCTATAAGCCGCTTCTAGCCTGAAAAGACCCTCAATGCGCGACCCGACCCGGTGCCCTCCCACCCTGGCCGGCTTTTTGCGCAGCTAGAAACGGATATCGCCCATGCCGAAGCGCCAAGACATCAAATCGATTCTCATCATCGGCGCGGGACCGATCGTCATCGGCCAGGCCTGCGAATTCGACTATTCCGGCACCCAGGCCTGCAAGGCGCTGAAGGAGGAAGGCTATCGCGTCATCCTCGTCAATTCCAACCCGGCGACGATCATGACCGATCCGGGCCTTGCGGACGCAACCTATGTCGAGCCGATCACGCCTGAGGTCGTTGCCAAGATCATCGCCAAGGAGCGTCCGGACGCGCTGCTGCCGACCATGGGCGGCCAGACGGCGCTCAACACCGCCCTCTCGCTGAAGCGCATGGGCGTGCTCGACCGCTACAATGTCGAGATGATCGGCGCCAAGCCTGCGGCAATCGACATGGCCGAAGACCGCGCCCTCTTCCGCGAAGCCATGGTTCGCATTGGCCTGGAAACGCCGCGCTCGATGCTCGCAAACGCCACCGACATCAAGGATGCCGACCGCAAGACGCATGAGGCCCAGCGCGCCAAGCTGCGCGAAAGCCTCTCCGGCCCGGACCTCGATACCGCACTGGACGAGTTGGAAAACCAGTGGAACCTCGGCGAAAGCGACCGCAAGCAGCGCTATTTGAACCATGCGATGGCGATTGCCGCGCAGGCGCTCGATCATGTCGGCCTGCCGGCTATCATCCGTCCCTCCTTCACGCTCGGCGGCACCGGCGGCGGCATTGCCTATAACCGCTCGGAATTCTTCGATATCGTCGGGGGCGGCCTCGATGCTTCTCCCACCACCGAAGTCCTGATCGAGGAGTCGGTCCTCGGCTGGAAGGAATTTGAAATGGAAGTCGTCCGCGATAAGGCGGACAACTGCATCATCATCTGCTCGATCGAAAACATCGACCCGATGGGCGTCCACACCGGCGACTCGATCACCGTCGCGCCTGCGCTGACGCTGACCGACAAGGAATACCAGATCATGCGCAACGCCTCGATTGCGGTGCTGCGCGAGATCGGCGTCGAGACGGGCGGCTCGAACGTCCAGTTCGCCGTCAATCCGAAGGACGGCCGGCTTGTCGTCATCGAGATGAACCCGCGCGTGTCGCGTTCCTCCGCGCTGGCCTCCAAGGCAACCGGCTTCCCGATCGCCAAGGTCGCGGCCAAGCTTGCGGTCGGTTATACGCTGGACGAGTTGGAGAACGACATCACCGGTGGCGCGACGCCCGCCTCCTTCGAGCCGTCGATCGACTACGTCGTCACCAAGATCCCGCGTTTTGCCTTCGAAAAATTCCCGGGCGCGTCGCCGGTCCTGACGACGGCGATGAAGTCGGTCGGCGAAGTCATGGCGATCGGCCGCACCTTCGCGGAATCGCTGCAGAAGGCGCTGCGCGGTCTCGAAACCGGACTTACCGGTCTCGACGAAATCGAAATTCCGGACATGGAAGAAGGCGAGCCCAGCCAGAACGCCATCCGCGCGGCGATCGGCACGCCGACGCCGGACCGCCTGCGCATGGTCGCCCAGGCGCTGCGCCAGGGCATGAGCGAGGCCGAAGTTCACGAAGGCTCCAAGATCGACCCCTGGTTCATCGCCCAGTTCAAGGCGATCGTCGATATGGAAGCCCGCATTCGCGAGCATGGCCTGCCGACCGACGCCGCAAACCTGCGCATGCTGAAGGCCATGGGCTTCTCCGATGCCCGCCTTGCGACGCTGACGGCCAAGCGCCCGAAGGAAGTGGCCGAGCTTCGCAACAGCCTGAACGTCCGCCCGGTCTTCAAGCGCATCGACACATGCGCGGCCGAGTTCGCCTCGCCGACCGCCTACATGTACTCCACCTATGAGACGCCGTTCGTCGGCGCCGCGCGCTCCGAGGCACAGGTCTCCGACCGCAAGAAGGTCGTCATCCTCGGCGGCGGCCCGAACCGCATCGGCCAGGGCATCGAATTCGACTATTGCTGCTGCCATGCCGCCTTCGCGCTGAAGGATGCGGGCTACGAAGCGATCATGATCAACTGTAACCCGGAGACGGTTTCGACCGACTACGACACCTCCGACCGCCTCTATTTCGAGCCGCTGACGGCCGAAGACGTGATCGAGATCCTGCGCGCGGAGCAGGAAAACGGCGAAGTTGTCGGTGTCATCGTCCAGTTCGGCGGCCAGACGCCGCTGAAGCTTGCCGAAGCCCTGGAAAAGAACGGCATCCCGATTCTCGGCACCGCGCCCGACATGATCGACCTCGCCGAAGACCGCGACCGCTTCCAGAAGCTTCTGATGAAGCTCGATCTCAACCAGCCGAACAATGGCATCGCCTACTCTGTCGAACAGGCCCGCCTTGTCGCCGCCGAGATCGGCTTCCCGCTGGTGGTTCGCCCCTCCTACGTGCTCGGCGGCCGCGCCATGCAGATCATCCATTCGGAAGGTCAGTTGCAGAGCTATCTGCTCGACACCGTTCCGGAACTGGTGCCGGAAGACATCAAGCAGCGCTATCCGAACGACAAGACCGGCCAGATCAACACGCTCCTCGGCAAGAACCCGCTGCTCTTCGACAGCTACCTGACCAACGCCATCGAAGTCGACGTCGACTGCCTGTCCGACGGTACGGATGTTTATGTCGCCGGCATAATGGAACACATCGAGGAGGCGGGCATCCACTCGGGCGATAGCGCCTGCTCGCTGCCGCCGCGCTCGCTCTCGACGGACCTACTCGACGAGCTGGAACGTCAGGCAAAGGCCATGGCGAAGGCGCTGAATGTCGGTGGCCTGATGAACGTCCAGTTCGCCATCAAGGATGGCACGGTCTACGTTCTCGAAGTCAACCCGCGCGCCTCGCGTACCGTTCCCTTCGTCGCCAAGACCATCGGCGCGCCGATCGCCAAGATCGCCGCCCGCGTCATGGCCGGCGAGAAGTTGGATGCGACTTTTGCCGCCTACGGCGAAAAGCCCGATCCGCGCGCGCTGAAGCACATCGCCGTCAAGGAAGCCGTCTTCCCGTTCGCCCGCTTCCCCGGCGTCGATACGCTGCTCGGCCCTGAAATGCGCTCGACCGGCGAAGTCATCGGACTCGACACCGACTTCGCGCTTGCTTTTGCCAAGTCGCAGCTCGGCGCCGGCGTCGAACTGCCGCGCGACGGGACGGTTTTCGTCTCCGTCCGTGACGAGGACAAGCCGCGCGTCCTGCCGGCGATCCGCGTTCTGGTCGGCGAAGGCTTCAAGGTGCTGGCCACCGGCGGCACCGCCCGCTTCCTCGGCGAAAACGGCATCGAGGCGACGAAGATCAACAAGGTTCTGGAGGGCCGTCCGCACATCGAGGACGCGATCCGCAACCGCCAGGTCCAGCTCGTGATCAACACGACGGATGGCACCAAGGCGATTTCCGACTCCAAATCGCTCCGTCGCGCCACGCTGATGCAGAAGGTGCCCTACTATACGACCATGGCCGGCGCGGAAGCCGCCGCACAGGCGATCAAGGCCCTGAGGGCAGGAAGCCTCGAAGTCCGTCCGCTGCAGCAGTATTTCTGAGACGACCGGAAGCGGAACCGTACAGCAGCTTTCCGCCTCCAGCGCCGGCCAGGTGGTCGGCGCGGGACAGACACTGATGGGTTCTTGTTTCCGATGAAGCCGAGCTTGTCGTCGATGCGCTTATGCCCTCATGGGGAGATCGGGTTCGTCCATGAGGGCAATGAGTGACGATTAAGGCCGACGCCTTCCCTTTCACACGTTATGGTACCTTCAAGGGGAAAGTCGTTTCTTTGTCGGATGACGCCGTCACCCCTGAAAACGCGCAGGCTCTGCAGGACCCGACAATGGCGGCCGCAGGATGGGTAACAAGCACGAAATCTATGTTGACAATGCAAGCTATGCGTGAAATTTTCCGATTGGGGACTGACCGGTATATTTCGCAAGCGTCGAACCTATTCGGACGATCCGGCAATGGGCCGCGTCGCTGACTGAATGCAAGCCACTCGTTCATCCATGTGACGACCGGATCGAACATCGAGGCGACTGATCGGTTGATGAAGGCGGCAGGTGCGGAGTTTGTTGGGGGTGCGTATGTTGTTTGACGGAGTTGTCAGGCTGCTGACATT
>NZ_JBNDHS010000051.1:0-46231 GCF_056755095.1 Rhizobium sp. SVR5-9E
ATATCCCCGCTGACGAGGAACTTCGCGCGTACGGCGTGAGCGAAGAACGCAACCTCGATTTCTGCACGCCTTACGGCTGCTCAAAGGGTGTCGCTGACCAGTATGTGCTGGACTACGCGAAGTCCTACGGACTGCCGACGGCGGTTCTAAGGATGAGCTGCATTTATGGCCCCCGGCAATTCGGCACGGAGGATCAGGGTTGGGTGGCGCATTTCCTCATTCGCGCGCTGCAGGGCGAACCGATCTCGATCTACGGCAGCGGCAAACAAATGCGGGACATCCTCCACGTGGACGATGCCGTCGCTGCCTACCGCGCCTTGCTGGCGTCGATAAACCGCGTGAAGGGCAGGGCGTTTAATCTCGGCGGCGGTCCGCACAATGCCGTCAGCATCCAGATCCTTCTGCGCGAGATCGAACTCCTGACGGGGCGCGCGCTCAAGACATCTCACAGGCAATGGAGGGCTGGCGATCAATTGTTTTTTGTCGCCGATACCCGGTTGCTTCACGAGACGCTCGGCTGGAGAGCGCAGACGTCATGGGTAGATGGTTTGCGAGACCTGCACGACTGGCTCGTCGAACATCGTTTCGGTGCGACACGAACTGAGCGCGCAAGGAGGCTGACGGCGTGACCGAATTGATGCACGACAGAACCTCTCCGCTGCCAGGATTTGTTCCTTGCTTGTCCCAGCAGCGACCGCGCCCCCGGCGCATTCTCATGACGATTGATGCGATTGGTGGGCTCCGGCGTTATGCCATGGACCTCGCTCGAGCGCTGAAGGAAGCGAACGTGGAGACGGTATTCGCCGGTCTGGGACCACGTCTCTCGACGCAACAGATGCGGGAGGCGACCGCAATTGGGCCATGCATCTGGCTGGACGCGCCGCTGGACTGGATGACGGACCGCGAGGACCACCTCGACGTCATTCCCGGGCTCCTGAGGGAACTGGCCGACAAGCATATGGTCGATCTCCTGCATCTGAACCTCCCGTCCCAGGCGGCGGGTCTCGTCTCCGACGTCCCTATCGTTGCAGTGTCGCATTCCTGCGTCGTCACCTGGTTTGAGGCTATGCGCGGGGCTCGCCCCTCGGCTGACTGGTCGTGGCAGGCCGAACGAAACCGGAGAGGATTTGACTGTGCGGACATTGTGATTGCACCGAGCCGGAGCCACGCGGGGGCGTTGACACGCTGCTACGGAGCGATCCCCAACCTTGAAATCGTGCACAACTGCACGTGGCTTTCGGCCGCGCCGACCGCCAGGGAGAATTTCGTCTTTGCCGCCGGCCGATGGTGGGACGAGGGCAAAAACGGCGCATTGCTCGATCGGGTCGCGTCGATCACCAACCGCCGTATCGTCATGGCGGGTCCGGTTGAGGGCCCTGCAGGACAACACCTTACGATAGGCCACGCCGAACATCTCGGCGAACGATCCTATCCCGAGACGGTAGCGCTGATGGCGCGCGCCGGGATTGTCGTTTCCCCCTCACTCTACGAGCCGTTCGGTCTGGCGGCGCTTGAAGCGGCGCGAACGGGCGCTGCATTGGTGCTTGCCGACATTCCGATCTACCGCGAGTTATGGAACGGAGCCGCGCTTTTTGCCGATCCGCACGATCCGGCAAGCTTTGCAGATGCCATCGATTGTTTGACCGCAGACGAGGACATGCGGACCGGTCTCGGGTTTCTTGCGCAGCGGCGCTCCGGTCAGTTTTCGCCTGCGGCCCAATGCGAAGCCATTTTGCGCGTCTACGCGCTAGCCATGGCCAACACACGTATCCCGGCGGGCTAGCACATGAAGTTTCTCTTCTATACCCACTCGCTGATTTCGGACTGGAACCACGGCAACGCGCATTTCCTGCGGGGCGTGATGCGCGATCTCGTGAGGCGTGGCCATGAGGCATTCGCCTTGGAACCCGAAGGCGCCTGGAGCCGCGAGCACCTCATGGCTGAGGAGGGACCTGGTGCCGTAGATGCATTCCACAGAAGCTTCCCGACTCTACGATCGACGATCTACGGAACGAACTTCGATCACGAGGAAGCCGTAGCGAATGCAGATGTCGTGATCGTGCACGAATGGACAGATCCGAAGCTCGTTGCTCGGCTTGGTCGTGTGCGGCGCAATGGGGGCAGTTTCACCCTGCTGTTCCACGACACGCACCATCGGGCTGTGTCGGCCGAACGCGACATTGCCCGCCTTGAGCTTGCCGATTACGATCTTACCCTCGCTTTTGGCGAAGCGCTGCGACGGCGATATCTTCGAGCGGGTTGGGGAAGGCGCGTTTTCACCTGGCACGAGGCTGCGGACGCCGAGCTGTTCCGTCCGATGCCGGAGGTCGAAAAGAGCGGCGATCTGATCTGGATCGGAAACTGGGGTGATGACGAGCGTAGCGCTGAGATTGGTCATTTCCTGATCGAGCCTGCTCAGGCCCTGCAGCTTAAGACAACAGTTCAAGGCGTACGCTACCCTAAAAGCGCACGCGAGGCATTGAAGCGCGCGAGGATCGACTATGGCGGGTGGATCGCCAATGCCGAGGTTCCGCGAGCCTTTGCGGAAAATCGCGTCAGCATCCACATTCCTCGCCGACCCTACGTTGAGGCGCTGCCCGGCATTCCGACAATCCGGGTATTCGAGGCGCTCGCCTGCGGAATCCCGTTGATCTCCGCGCCCTGGGACGACGCCGAAAACCTCTTCCGAGACAATCAGGATTTTCTCTTTGCGCGCGACGGCGCCCAGATGACGCGGTTGCTCAAGGATGTGCTTTCCGACCCGGCATTCGCCGACGAACTGGTGCGATCCGGCCTTGAGACAATTCGCGCACGCCACACCTGCCGGCATCGCGTCGATGAGCTTCTTGCGATTCTCGGCACCGAGGGGTCGGACCGTGTTCGAAACAAACTCCTTTCTAGGGAGGAGGCAGAATGAAGATAGCCTTCTACGGATCCAGCATCGTCTCCGCCTATTGGAACGGCGCAGCCACCTATTACCGCGGATTGCTGCGCGCTCTCGCAGCCAAAGGTTATGAGATCACCTTCTATGAGCCGGATGTCTATGACAGGCAGAAAAACCGCGACATCGATCCGCCTGAGTGGTGCAACGTCGTGGTCTACGAGGGCAGCATTGTCGCATTGAAGCATGTTGCCGAAGAAGCCCGGCTTGCCGACATCGTCATCAAGGCGAGCGGCGTTGGTTTTGAAGACGAATTGCTGCTGCAGGAGGTGATGCACTCGGCTCGCCCCGGGGCGCTCAAGATATTCTGGGACGTCGATGCCCCCGCGACGCTCGCCGAACTACGCGCTGCACCCGACCATCCTTTGCGCCTCTCGCTTCCCGCGCTCGATCTGGTCTTGACCTATGGTGGCGGCGACCCCGTGGTCGAAGCTTATCGCTCCCTCGGCGCCCGGGAGTGCATTGCGATCTACAATGCCCTCGACCCTGAAACCCATCATCGCGTCGCAGCCGATCGACGTTTTGAAGCCGACCTCGCTTTTCTCGGCAACCGGCTGCCGGACCGCGAAGCGCGCGTCGAAACCTTCTTTCTGGAACCGGCGGCGCGGCTGTCTCGACACACTTTCCTGCTTGGGGGGTCAGGTTGGCAGGACAGGGCATGGCCCGAAAACGTCAACTATGTCGGTCATGTGCCCACGCGCGACCACAATGCGTTCAATGTCACCCCAAAGGCGGTGCTGAACATCTCGCGCGCCAGCATGGCAGAGAACGGCTTTTCGCCAGCGACACGCGTCTTTGAAGCGGCGGGGGCTGGGGCCTGCCTGATCACCGATCTTTGGGAGGGTATCGAGCTATTCCTGAAGCCCGATGAGGAGATCCTCGTCGCCCGGGATGGCCAGGAGGTTGCGGGAATCCTGAGGGCGCTCACCCGAGCGCAAGCGCAGGAGATCGGCAAACGGGCGCTCGCCCGGGTGCTGAGAGAGCACACCTACGGGCACCGCGCCGAGGAGGCTGATCGCATCTTCCGGTCGCGCACCCACAAAGCGGAGGCGGCCGAATGACGCGTTCGCTCAACGTTGTCGTCCTTGGCCTTTCACTCTCCTCATCCTGGGGCAACGGTCACGCCTCGACGTTTCGCGCACTGCTCCGCGGTATGAGGGCGGAAGGGCACAATGTCCTGTTCCTTGAACGGGACGTTCCCTGGTATTCCGGCAATCGTGATCTCCCCGAGCCCAACTTCTGCGAGCTCGCCTATTACAGCAGTGTGCAAGGACTGATCGAGGATTTCGCTGAGCGGCTACGCAGGGCCGATGCCGTCATCATCGGTTCCTATGTGCCCGAAGGCGTTGCGGTCATCGATGCAGTTGCGGCGCTCGATCCGGCGCAGCTCTGCTTCTACGACATAGACACGCCCGTGACGCTCGCCAAGCTCGATCGCGGTGACGAGGAATATCTGGCGCGACGTCAGATTCCGCTCTTCGACATGTATTTATCCTTCTCCGGCGGCAAGGTCCTTGACCGGCTGGAGACGAGCTACGGCGCCCGGCGTGCGGGAGCGCTCTATTGTTCAGTTGATGCGGAGCTTTACCGCAACACAGGCGAAGAGCCTTTGTGGGACCTTGGTTATCTCGGCACTTATAGCCCCGACCGTCAGCCGGCGTTGCGGCAGCTGTTGATCGAGCCGGCGCGGCAGCTGCCGCAGATGCGCTTCGTCGTTGCCGGACCGCAATATCCGGAAGGGATCGATTGGCCGGCGAATGTCGAGCGCATCGAGCACCTGCCGCCTGAGGAGCACGCGAGCTTCTATAGCCGCCAACGTTTTACGCTGAACGTGACCCGCGCCGCGATGATCGCGGCGGGATGGTCGCCGAGCGTCCGTCTCTTCGAAGCCGCCGCCTGCGAAACGCCAATCATCAGCGATTTCTGGCCCGGCTTGGACGAACTCCTGCCGCACGGGCAAGCCGCCATCATTGCCTGTCAGACCAGCGATGTCGTCTCGGCATTGAGCGGCATGGATGCGAAGGCAAGGAGTGCGCTTGCGAGCGAAGCGTACCGTCGGGTGATTAATAGCCACACCGGCGTTGCCAGGGCGCGCGAATTCGCACGCACGCTTTTCGGCAACGCGCTGCACTTTGACAGGGAAGCACCGCTCAAGAGCCCACGGGTGTCGGCTTGAAATTGAGGAGATTGGTGGATGCTGCATAAAACACAGGCTTTCGAGGGGAAAACCGTCGTCGTGGCCGGCGGCGCCGGCTTCGTTGGCTCGCATCTCTGCGATGCGCTGCTTGCGCGCGGGGACCGGGTGATCTGCGTCGATAGCTATCTGACGGGTTTCCCGGCTAATGTCCTTCCCCTGCACAACCATCCCGCCTTCACCATGATCGAGCAGGATATCTGCGACGAGATCGCGATCGACGAGAAGGTGGACCAGATCTACAATCTCGCTTGCCCCGCGTCTCCTCCGCAGTATCAGGCAGACCCGATCCACACCATGATGACCAGCGTCAGCGGAACGGGAAATCTGCTTCGGCTCGCTGAAAGAGATGGTGCATCCTTGCTGCAGGCGTCGACAAGCGAGGTTTATGGCGACCCCGAAGTGCACCCGCAGAGAGAAGACTATTGGGGTCATGTCAATTGCACGGGCCCGCGTGCCTGCTATGACGAAGGAAAGCGTGCGGCCGAGGCGCTCTGCTTCGATAGCCTCAGGGCTGGAAAGGTGGATGCCCGTGTCGTCCGGATATTCAACACATATGGCCCGCGCATGCAGCCGAGCGATGGCCGAATCGTCTCCAACCTCATCGTTCAGGCTTTGCGCAATGAGCCCTTGACGATCTATGGCAGCGGCGAACAGACCCGATCGTTCTGCTATATCTCCGATCTCCTGGATGGACTCACTCGACTCATGAATGTGCAGCCGAATCCGGGGGTGCCGGTCAATGTCGGCAATCCCGGGGAATTCACAATCGCGGAACTCGCGGACCTCGTGCAGTCGATGGTTCCCACACGTTCCAAGCTCATTCACATGCCGCTGCCGGCCGATGATCCGCAGCGCCGCCGGCCGGACATCACAAGAGCCCGCCAACTACTCGGCTGGGAGCCGAAGATTCCGCTTGCTGAAGGGCTGGAGCACACTATTGCCTGGTTCCGCCACATCCTGTCGAATCACCCCGCGCGCAGGAACATAAAGCGCCCACGGCTGGATATCACCCGACCTGCCTCCGTCGCGCCAGGGGCATCATCATGGAGGTGAAATTTTCGAGAAAGGACGATTTGGAGCGCGAGATCAAGGAACTCGGCCCCTGGTTCCACAACATGCGTATAGGGGGCATCGAAACGGCTCCCAACCATTTCCTGGGCGATTATCCGGCGTTCAAATGGGCTCGCTTCAAACACGTCCTGCCGGAAGATCTGGAGGGGCGCAGCGTGCTGGATATCGGCTGCAACGCCGGCTTCTACTCGCTGGAAATGAAAAAGCGCAACGCAGGGACGGTCGTCGCAATCGACACCGATCCTCATTATCTGCGCCAGGCGGAATTCGCGGCCGATCATGCCGGCGTTGAAATCGAGTTCCGGCTCATGTCCGTCTATGATGTCGCCAAGCTTGGGCAGCGCTTCGACCTCGTTGTCTTCATGGGTGTGCTCTATCACCTGCGCCATCCGATGCTGGCACTCGACCTGCTTTACGAGCATGTCGTCGGCGACACGATGCTCTTCCAGTGCCTGCAGCGCGGCGATGTGACCATTCCGGAGCTGCAACACGATTACGACTTTTCCGAATGGCGAATCTTTGAGCAGCCGGGTTATCCGAAGCTCTTCTTCGTCGAGGAACGGTTTTCCAACGACCCGACAAACTGGTTCATTCCAAACAAGGCCGCGATCGAAGCCATGCTGCGCAGTTCCGGTTTCGTCATCCAGCAAAACCCCGAGCGCGAAGTCTATCTCGTACGTCGCGGCCAGCGCTCATTTGCGGCCGATCCACCGCCGAAAATCGCGTAAGATTTTGTCGACATTAGCGACCCTTTTCGCCAATTCCCTCAAGTGAAGCGGGTCAACAAGTCGGCCCCTCCCGACCGGGAAATCTCCCGTGTCGGCGTTATCTCCACAACGGTCCAGGTGCGCTTCCTGCGTCAAACCTGGTGGAGCATATGAACAGCTCAGTTCCGAGTTCGACTTCCAGGGGCTCATTTCGTCCGCTCACGCGTGCGGCTCAGGTGCGTTCGACAAACTTGTTGAAGCGGCTGGTGCTCCCGTCCTGCGTTTTTTCCTGATAGAGGAAGGCGAGTTTGTTTTGATCGAATATCTTGAAGAACTCATCCCATTCGATCTCGTCGAATTCTTCTTCGGGCTCTCGGAAATCAATGCGAAGAACTCCGCCCTTGCCTTTCGTTCTGATGACAGCGGGATGTCCGTCCCGCTCCTCTGCCCACCTGCGAATCTCGTCGTGGTTTGTCGTGGTCTTCGAGCCGCTCATCTGCTTCTCCTCTATTTTTACGCTTTCCTAGCCGGAACCGCCTGCGCCCTCAAAAGTTCCAGCCGACATGGCGAACGAGCCGCCACCCTCCACGTCCTCAGACCTTGGCACCTTTCACAACGATCCCGCCGCTGGATCAGCGAAGCCCCGGAGGCCATCGACCGGTCACCTTCGCCGCGTGGTACTGGCAGCAGCAGGCCCACCCAAGTTATAACGCCGTTAGGAACTGGGTGCGATAGTGATGATCGAGTGAGGCTTGAGTTAGGCTCTCACTTGAAGCAGCTACGCAGAGACTGTCTGCTGCCACTCGGCCAGGCGGCAAGTCGAGGCGCCCGCCCCGTAGGTTCGGGCTATGCAGGGTTTTGATCCGGCCCGATCGCGCCGCCCTCGACGGTGCCGAAACCGCGCCAGCAAGTATTCAATGGAATGCGGGAACCAATAGGCCCTTGGGTTGTTCGGTTCGTTCATTAGCTGGTGAGGCATGATCAGCATGCCGCGGTCGTCTCAAAGCAGTATGAAAACCGGTCAAAAGGATAATAGGGATCCTCCAGTCACCAGCTATCTTCCTGGGTGGGTGGCGCGGGCGCTTGCGGCGAATGGTATCCGGCGATTGGCAGAGGCGGCATCCATGAGCGATGCGGATCTCCTGAAACTCCCGGGAATTGGGAAAGCCTCGGTCAAGTTGATACGGTCCGCCAGCAGAAAGTCCCGGCGGGAGCACAGAGGTCAAACCAGTGGAACGACAACTTGAACCACACCTGCGGAGAGGAACCTGAAAGGTTAGCCGCTAAGTAACAGTTGCAAGCGCCGCAGATAGCTTTCCGCGGCTTTGTCGATCCTCGCTGTCTCAGCCCTGGGAATGCCATTTCGTGCTCCCGTCCACAGGCCAATCTGGAAGGCGAGATAACAGGCTTCAAAGGCGGTGAGGAGATCATCTCTCAAGTCACAATCTGCATGCTGCGAAACGATGTCCGCAAGGCGGTCGCGCTCAACCGCTGAAAGGTCAAATTCCACGCACGCGCCAGCGACGTCCCAAGCCACGTCCTGGCAACCGATCATGTCATGAGCGCAATTGTGGTCAAGAGCATCGGTTTTCAGCAGCTGACCGGTTGCCGTGACCAGCCATTCCCACCTGTGAAACCGATTGTCGCTATCGATGCGGCGCAATCGACGCACCAGCCGATCCGGATTGCCGATCAGCTGACGAAGCTTGCCCGCCGCTTCGCTATCACGGGCTTTCTCGACGTTGAAAACAGCCATATGGCATAGCTCATCGAGGGACGCGCCGCTGTTCGGGGCAGACATATGGCGGGCGCGGAAACCGAGATACCGGGCCAGCTGATCGATGATGTTCGATCTGTCCAGGTCAGCGGCATCCGCAGGCGTTCCTCTCACCCATCTTTCGACTGTAAATCCGTAGCATGCACCGACGATATCGGGTGTGAATCCTGCCTCGTTAAGCAAGGTGCCTCTTCGCGCCTTGGTCGAACCCGCATCGGATAGGCCGGCAAATTTGATAAGCCAGGATTGGTCCCCAGCCCGCATGAGGAATTTGCGTTTCTCCATCTGGATATGGCTCGGCGGCCAATCGCCGGGCTTCGCATAGTGGATGCCACGCCAAACCCCACCCGATAGATCCTGCCAAGAAACGCCTTCAACCCCCACAAGCTCGCTCACCCATGTCTGAAGGTTTCGCACTGGCTTCGGCGACCGGATGATGACATCGTCCATGCTGACAACATATCTTGCCCGTTCTCTCCAGCGCTGGCGTTGGTCTGTACTCGCCCGCGGCCCCGGTTCCCCGGCGTGACTCGGGAAGAAATGAAGCCTGTGAGGTTTCACTCCATGCGCTTCCAACCAATCGGCGACACTCCCGAACGAGCTTCCGGATAGGCCCGGTCCTTCGTCTACGATGGCAAAATTGCTCTCCGGATCCGCGAGGATACGGCCGGAAAGCTCCGCCGTGACCTGCATGCGCCGCTGAAAGGGATGTCCAGTCGGCCGCAATGAAAAAGCTGGGCCCGAGCCCAAGGCGGCGGCGACCAGGGCAGCCAGGGTGACCCCGATGCTTCGAAGGCCGATGACAACCGTGTTAGATGTGAGTTGCGAGCTGAGAGCGGCTTGAAGGTAGCTTTCTGGATAAAGAGCGTAAAAGGCAAAACCTTCGGTCTCCTTCATCTGAACGGGTTCACCGCTGTCCAGGTGCTCAAGAAGGCTTTTCCAGGCATTCGCAAGCAGCAATTCTCCGCCGAAATTGTTTTGCCACGATTGCATGACGGCTTGAGCATGCGTCAGCAAGAGCCTCGCGCCGGCTCCCTGGACCTTCGACACATCATCGGCCCCTTTCCTCTCGAACTCTTGATCGGCCAATCCCTGGACCAGCTCGCCCGTGGCGATGAAGGCTCTGACCAGCGCTGCATGGCGTTGCAATCCTGGCGGCATTCTTGTGCAAGCAAGCATCGCAGCAGCAAGAGCGGCGCATACTGTCGCCGGTCGTTCAATGCGCCTGATATCGCCGTAGACCAGCATCGGACGGTTCTCCATCTCATTGCGAGCTCCTGACATGATCGTCGTTGGCGGTTCGCAGAATTAACCATCAGGTCTTTGGGAACAGATGACGCTGCAATCTGTTTGGGCAAGCATTGTAGATGCTTGGAGTATGACATGGGCTCGAGAGAAATTCGTGTCGGTCTGGTCGGGGTTGGTAATTGCGCGTCGTCGCTCGTCCAAGGATTGACCTATTACCGCGATGTACTGGGCAATGAACCGGTGCCCGGCCTGATGCATGTCGATCTTGGAGGTTACCATGTGAGGGACATCAAGATATCGGCCGCCTTTGATATCGCCGCCTCCAAGGTGGGCCGCGACGTGGCGGAAGCAATCTATGCCGAACCGAACAATACCGAGCGTTTTGCGGACATCGCTCCGACAGGGGTCGAAGTGAGGCGCGGCCCAACGCTGGACGGAATTGGCAAGTATCTGGAGGATATAGTCGAAGAGGCCCGCGAACCCGTCGCCGACGTGGCTAACATCCTTCGCGAAAACGAAACCGATGTGCTCGTATGTTACCTTCCCGTCGGTTCCCAAAAGGCTGCCAAGTGGTACGCGGAGCAGGCCCTCGATGCTGGTTGCGCCTTCATCAACTGCATTCCGGTCTTCATAGCTTCAACGGCTGAATGGCAACAGAAGTTCGCCGATCGCGGCCTTCCGATCATTGGCGACGATATAAAAAGCCAGGTGGGAGCAACAATCATCCACCGGGCGCTCGTAAATCTCTTCCGAGAACGCGGCGTCAGAGTCGATCGGACGTACCAGCTGAATTTCGGTGGCAACACTGATTTCCTGAACATGCTGGAACGCGAACGGCTGGAGTCGAAGAAGATTTCAAAGACACAGGCCGTGACGAGCCAGCTTGATATTCCACTTGCCGCCAACGACGTGCACGTCGGGCCCAGCGACTATGTCCCGTGGCTTGCAGACAGGAAGTTGGCCTATATCCGGGTCGAAGGCACGACCTTCGGTGGCGTACCCCTCAATGCCGAACTCAAACTGGAAGTCTGGGACTCTCCCAACTCCGCCGGCGTGGTCATAGACGCGGTACGATGCGCCAAGCTGGCGCTCGATCGCGGCATCGGTGGTGTTCTGACCGGCCCTGCGAGCTACTTCATGAAATCTCCGCCTCAACAATTCACAGACCATGAGGCGCATCGCCGGACACAGGAATTCATCGACGATCAGGAGGATATTCTGCGCGGAGCCGCGCAATGAGCGCCACGTTTCTTTTGGTGCGCCATGCGGCACACGACAGTGTCGGAAGCTTTCTGGCCGGCAGATGCGAGGGCGTTTCGCTCAGCGCTGCCGGCTTGGAGCAGGCTCGGCGTCTCGGAGAGCGAATGAGAGGCGAGCATCTAACCGCCATCTACACCAGTCCGCGGGATCGCACCCGGCAAACGGCCGAGGCAATCGCATCAGCGTCTGCCATCGGGCCACCGCAGATCACTGAAGCACTAGATGAGGTGAATTTCGGCAGCTGGTCGGGGCAGACATTCGAGGCGCTCGATGGGGATCCTCACTGGTGCCGATGGAACACCGTTCGCAGCCTAGTGCGCACGCCCGGGGGTGAAACGATGCTGGACGTTCAGCGGCGAGTTCTGGAACTGATTGAAACCCTGACGAGCAGCGGGCATGGCCCCAGGATAGCTCTCGTTTCGCATGCGGATGTCATCAAAGCGGCAGTCTGCCATGTCCTTGGCCTTTCGGTCGACGCCTGGCCGAAATTCGACATCGCGCCGGCGTCCATCACTGTGGTGGTCGCTGGGGACTGGGGCGCTAAGGTCGTGACACTCAACGAAATCGTCTCTTAGAGCAGCGGGGGAAAAACACATGATCGAGGCCGCAATGATCTGGAACGAACCGAACAACAAATCTCATTGGGATCCGGAATTCGACCCGGATTGGAGCCGCTTCGCTCAAATGGCTATTCTTGCGGCCGACGCGATCGCAACACGAAATCCGGCCCTCACAAAAGTCCTCGGCGGGTTATCTCCAATTGATCCCGGCTTCATGACGCGCATGAGAGATTACGGCGTGCTCGACCATGTCGATGCCGTGGCAATCCACGGCTTTCCGCTTGATTGGAACCTGTGGCAGATTCACGAATGGCCCCAGAAGATCGATGCAATTCGAGGTGTTACCGATCTCCCGATCTGGGTCACTGAGGTCGGCGTGTCGACCTTCGGGGCAGAGGAAGTTCAGCTGTGGGGGCTAAAGCGAACGGCCGAATTGTTGAAAGGCAAAGTCGAGCGATGCCAATGGTACAGCCTCTACGATCTTCCCAAAGCCTGGGAAGCAACAACACGACATCGCGAGGCGGAAGGCTCCTCCTATTATCGCCATTTCTATATGGGCCTTCTTCGCGAGGACGGTGCGCCAAAGCCCGCCCTCGATGAGTTCGCCCAACACACTCCCGAACTGGGTCTCGTGCAATGGTTCCGCTTCGAAGATCCGAGGCTTGACAATGCTGTCGCTTGGATGAAGCGCCTTGGTGTCAAATCTGTTCGCACCGGCTTGTCGTGGGCTGACCGCTTTCGTCCGAATGCGCTGGACTGGTTTGACAGGCAGATGCGTGCTCTCGAAGATTTTGACGTGACGGCGACATTCTGTTTTACACCCGAACATCGGGGTATAGCGCCACACCACACGAGCCCCCCCTTGGTCCCGGAGGAGTTCGCCCAATTCTGCGATGAGATGGTTGCGCGATATGCGCCGCAACAGGATAGCCGTTCCGCGTCGCCCGGACTGCAATCAGCTCGGCCTATCTGAAACGCCAGTCTCCTGCCTTCGGCATCGAATAGACCCAGCCGATCCATCAGGCGACTGAGCCTACCTGGATGTGAGTGACGCGTGGAAATGCGGCGGTTGCCTACAGTTATTCGCCGACCAGAGTCGGTGCCTCATCCTGCCAGGGAGAGAGGATTTAGCGTGCCTGTCGCCTTCGCAGGAGAGCGACTTCGGAACCGGAGCGGGCCTTCTGAATTCACGCAAGTCAATCGATGGGTGAGACGAAGCTGGTTTCGGCTAATGTATCGTCATGGAACGAGTGCTCTACGGCGGTGTCCCGCTAGTTCGACAATAGCGCTAGCGTCATCCCATCATTTGGATCTCATCTAGAGAACGGAGCTGAACCTCGATCGTTGACCTAGTGACCATCACCGCGTTCAATTTGGCTTCAGCCTTGCGCCACGGGGGGTGTCGCGTCGGAAGTTTGCTTTGGCCATGCATCAGTAAACAGCCGCCTGGAGGCGGCTGTTTTTGTGATTGTCAAAGGTGAAGCATCTTCATTTCTTTTCCAGATCCTCGGCCATCTGAAGGTGATGTTCCAGTGCGGGAACGGTCTTTGCGGCCCAGGCTTTCAAATCCGGGTTGTCGCCTTCATTCCCGTAACGCTTGAAGACGTCGACAGCATCCTCGTGCGCGTCGACCTGATCGTCGTGATATTGCTCCGTGAAATCTGCTCCCTCAAGTTTCTTGAGCTTGTTAAGGGTTTCCTGCTGACCGTCCGACATAGCAGTAGCTGGCATTGCCTTTACTTTGCCACTGTCGATAAGTCCCTTCAGCTCGGCTGTCGTCTTCTGGTGATCCTGAACCATTTGCTGAGCAAACGCCTTCGTGGCTTCATCCGCTCGCTCGAGCGCGAGTTTGCTCGACTCGATCTCGAACATGTCACTCATCGAGACTTCTTTGACGAAGTCCTCAGTCTTGGGAGGGATTGCCAGCGCCGAATTGACGCCAGATTTTTCCGCCGCAGACTGCGCCAAGGCAGATGTTGCCACCATAAGACCGGCGGCCATCAAAACAATCGATCGCATCGGGTTTCTCCTTTGTGCAGCCATTCGAACAAAGAACCCGGGAACTTGTTCCTACAGCTTCAGGAAAGTCTCGGATTGAACAGGCTGGTGGATATCAGCCCGCGCTATCCTTGCCGATCATTGTAATAGGCAGATCAGCGGGCCCCCATCAGGCCACAGGAACTCCGGTGCGGCAAAAGGAAATCCGGCCTGCTGCGATGACCATATGCCTTGTCTCTTTCAGCGGGGAAGCAAATCCTCCGACGGTGATGGAGATATTGAGGACCATGATTCCCGGTTTGGGAATCTGCGAAAGCCCGGCTGTCGCCGGGCTTTCTTGCGGACCCTGGCGTAGCTTAATTGCGGCGGAAGGGAGAGCAGCAATGCAGCTCATCGACACTCTTATAATCGATGGCGCTATGACGGTCAGAGGAGAGGGGCCGCGAGCTCGTCTCCTTGCACATGAGTGACTGACGACACCCTGATGGCGACGAAGCCATCCCTCGCAGGAGATCATGGTTCAGCTCACGGAGACGGGAGCGATCCAGAGGAAGATCTATCTAGCATGCTTGCCACGAGCTTCCACGCAATTAAATGCCGCGTGGAGCAGCTCGCGTGCCGCGCGGGGGCGCGGCATTGATGATCGCGCAGGGAGAGTATGCAAGTTCAAATCGCTCGATCAACGAGTTCCCCTTAGGATGCTTCGTGATCAGAAAGGGCCGCAGGGAGAGGTTCCACAAACCATATCACCGAGGAGGAACAAATCTTCCAGTCGATAGTTCGCGGGATATGCAGCCGCCGTTAACCATGCATGGGAGGATTCAATGTCAAACGAGTTTTCGGAAAGCGAGGTGGCGCCCTTGCGTCAGTCGCCACCACAAAGCGGAGAGCCCAATCCATCGACGACGAGCCCAGCGCAGTTGGGCGATCTTAAAGACAAGATCGCTGAGGACCTGAGCGGCGCACGCGAGACCATCAAGGAGGGCGCCGAGGCCGCGGTCGTCAAGGCGAAGGAGGCCGTCTCCGAGCAGACAAATTTTGCTGCCCGTCAGGTCGGCGGCATCGCAACCGCCCTTCAGAAAGTTGGCTTGGAGCTCGAAAAATCCGATCAATCCGAGGTCGGTCGATACGCCAGGCAGATCGGGAGTCGCGTGCAAAGTTTTGCAAAGCAGATGGAGGGACGCGACCTCGGCGAAGTAGCAACCATGGCCGAAGACTTCGGACGCAAGCAGCCACTAGCCTTTCTTGGAATCGCGGCATTGGCAGGGCTGGCGGCCAGCCGCTTCCTAACTGCCTCGGCAAGTCGACCGGCAAGTGCGAGCTTCCACCGCGCGCCTCAGGTGGCCCAACCAGCGTCTTCCTTGAAGAGCGGAGGGCCTGCAAATGGTTAAACCGACCGAAAACATCCCGCTCTCCGAACTCGTGAGCGGACTCGTGGCCGATCTGACGGGACTCCTACGCAAAGAAATCGACCTCGCCAAGACCGAAGCTTCTGAAAAACTCACACAGGCGCTGAGCGGCATCGAGGTTCTAATCGTTGGCGTGGTGCTCGCGATCGGCGCCGTCGGCGTCCTACTGAGTGCGCTTGTCGGCGGCCTTTCATCCTTTTTGGTCGGCCAAGGCATGACGCAGCCGAACGCCAGCGCGCTTGCCGCACTTGTTGTCGGCCTCATCATTGCCCTGATCGCCTGGGCGATGGTGTCACGAGGCTTGAGCGCACTGCGCGGAAGCAACTTGAAGCTTGATCGCACGACGACATCGCTGCGCCGCGACGTCGATGCCGTGAAGGAGAAGATCTGATGGCCAACTCAATTGAAAAGACATCCTCCGATCTTCAGCGGGAGATCGACGCTGATCGGCAACGTATAGGAGATCGCATAGACGCCATTCAGGAGCGAATGTCGCCGGGCCAGCTCATCGATGAAGTTCTGGTCTACGCGAAGAGCAGCGGTGGGGGCGAGTATGTCAGAAATCTCGGCCAGGCTTTGAAGGACAATCCCCTGCCGGTCGCGTTGATGGGTGTTAGCCTCGCTTGGCTTATGGCAAAGCAGCAATATCCGTCTTCGTCTGCCGCCTCGTCGAGCGCTGGTTTGGATGAAGATGAAGACTATCCTCTTTATCAGGTGGAGGGACCGGTGCGGCGGATCGGCCCGCCGGAAACCGAAAACGGTGTCCGCTACAGCCATTTCGCCGACACCTCAGGGAAACGCTTGAAAGCCATTACCGACGATGCCGGACGCCGCGCCGGGCATTTCATGGACGACGCGGGAAAGACGTATCGGGGCTTTGCGGATGCCACAGGAAGGCAGATCGAGCAGATCGCCGACGAGACGGGAGCGATGTTTGACGCCGCGTCTGGATGGGCCTCAAAAACATGGGCCCAGGTCAAGGGCACCGCAAGCAATATCGGAACGCGCGCATCGGATGCTGCCAGCTCGATCTCGGAGCGCTCCACTTCGGCAGGAGCAAGCATGCAACAGCAGGCGAGCAAATTGAACGATGCCATTCTAACCCACTTCCGCGACCAACCGCTTGTCGGCGGCGCTCTCGCATTTGCGGTGGGCGCGGCGATCGGGGCGGCGTTGCCGCATACGGAAACCGAAGACGAGTATCTCGGCGAAGCCGCCGACGCGGCGAAAGACACGGTTGCCGCCAAGGCATCCTCGATGATGGAGCAAGGAACAGAGGTTGCATCTGACGTCTATAGCAAGACGGTTTCAGCCGCGACCGACGTTCACGATGCTGCCAAGACTCGGGTGGTCGAGGAAGTCGACGCGTTCAAATCGGGGTGAGCGAGCGGGACCTGCACTCCCCCGGAAGAAGAGTTGCGAACGCAATAACATGCTATTGATATTGAAATGGAGCGTCGATGCCGATTGGTCGGCACATCAAAGCTCTCTGCTTATGCCTGCCGTATGCAGCACTGCACGGGGTGATGATCGTGTCTAATACATTGATCCAATGAGACGAGCGAACTCGTGTTCGGGTACACCATAAGCATCGCCGGCGAATGCCTCCAAAGCCTGACGGTTGCGTACGGTCACCTGACCCCTCTCGGCTACAATAAAGCGATGGCCCTCAAGAATATGGAGGGCTGTCGTCACGCTTGGACGTCTCACATTGAGCAGTCCAGCCAAGAAATCGTGCGTAACGGATAGCCGATCACCGGCGGTACGGTCGTGAACCATCAAAAGCGATCGAGCCAGCCGTTCGTCGACGCGGTGAGTGGCGTTTGCAAGGGCGGTGTAGGCCGTTTGCACGAACAGCGTTTGCGCGTAACGGCTCAGGAGCTTTCGCATCGGCCGGCTTTCGACCATGGCCGCGAACAAGTGCTCATTCCTGATCCTGTGACCGCTCCCATCCACTTGCATGAACACTTTGAAGGGTGCTTGATCGTCTTCAAAGAGACTGTTCGGAGGCGTCATTCCTTCCCGGCCGAAAATGCCCACTTCGACGGTCTCTCCAGAGGGCGAAACAGCCATGATCGAGCCAATGCCGGACTCGGGAAAGTAGCTATAGTCTTGAGGCTGATCCGGCTCAGAAAGCACTGTCAAACGCGGCAGGTATGCGGGTTCCAAATTCTTTAGCAATCGTTCGCGGTCGCTGTCTTCGAGAAGGTTGAGAATCCTATTGAACATTGCTTCTCCGTGCGGGCCCTATCACCAAATACCTCGGTCCGTAGAGGCCGCGCGGTCTCCTGAATCACATTTACCCACTTGGTGCGAAGCTCCTTTCTATCCGGTAGGCTTCCGACATTGGAACACGGCAATCTCTTGTTTGTTCCATGGCTCCTAGCCATTCAAATGGCTCGCGAGTCCTGAAGCATTGATCAAGGGCGCCGTCCCGGCGTAATGCTGCGTCGATCCGGTCCATGATTTCTATCCGCTGGGAAGGTCGACGATACCAAAATCGACGACGACCTTCGCCTGCGCGCATCTGTTCGAGTCTGGCGACGACGTCGATGGATGAAGTCGTGGATATGTCCCGTGTCACCGTTGCGGAAGTAGTACCATTCCAACAGGGGAAACTCGACAGGTCCAAGTACTACAAAATCGGCTTGCCGCCAGTGACAGCGATCGTCGCACCCGACACGTAGCTGGACAGCGGATCGGCCAGCATCACGTAGGCCGTCGCAAGCTCTGCCGGCTGACCGGGGCGCTGCATTGGAACCTGCTTTCCGAAGTTCTTGATAGCTTCTTCGGGCATCGTCGAGGGAATGAGCGGAGTCCAGATCGGGCCGGGGGCAACCGCGTTTGCGCGGATGCCCTTGTCAGCCAGCATCTGAGCGAGACCCGCCGTGAAGTTCTGGATCGCGCCCTTCGTCGTCGCGTAGGCGAGCAGGTGGGGGCTCGGGCTGTCAGCATTGATGGACGCCGTGTTGATGATGGCGCTGCCCGGCTTCATGTGCTGGACGGCGGCCTTTGTCAGATAGAACATCGCGTGGATATTGACACGGAATGTAAGCTCCCATTCCTCATCGCTGATGTCACCGATATCCTGAAAGCTCGCCTGATGCGCCGCGTTATTGACAAGGATGTCGATGCCGCCAAATTCCGCAACAGCGGTGTCGACGATCTTGCGGCAATGCTCCGCGTTCTGGATGTCTCCGGAGACGAGCACGGCCTTGCGGCCCTCCTTCTCTATCCAGGATCTCGTCTCTTGCGCGTCGTCATCTTCGTTGAGATAGGACACGAGCACATCGGCGCCCTCGCGGGCGAAGGCGATGGCGACGGCCCGGCCGATGCCACTATCCGCTCCGGTGATGATCGCCTTCTGTCCTGCAAGTCGACCGGATCCCCGGTAACTCTGCTCTCCATGGTCGGGAATGGGCGACATTGCATTCGTGCTGCCGGGCATAGGCTGCTTGGGCGTGCTGAATGGCGGGGTCGGATAGCTGGTCATCGTCGGCTCCTTGTTTGGAATCATCTCGGTTGTCATCCAAAACCTGTGAGCCGGTTCGTGGTTCCGTACCTCGGTCGAGCTCCCAACGCGACTGGGTTTGTAGCTGGAAACTGGAACAGTCGTTAGCGCCGCGCCGTAGCAGAGGACGGCCTTTCTTCGGGCCAGCAGGGCGCGATGAACGGTTCCGTCAGGTGCCGGGCTCAGCGAATGTTATCGATCGAGTTCCCATGCAGGAGATCAGCCGGGAAAGTGCGATCGGCGAGGAAGGGCGGCTAGGCCAGAGGGAGCGCGATAGCCCCGGGGATGAACAGCGCGATTGCATAGATTTTCATCGCCGTCACCTACGTCTCTCGGGGTTGATCTAGGCCGGATCCGCGGCTACCTGACCCTGTCGTTTTGCCACCGCCGCTGCGTACAGCGTCCGCGCGGCATTGCGCACCTCGTCCTGTATGCCGTGATCTTGCTCGTATGCCACATGGTTTGTGGCATACGGTTCCCAGTAACCGATATACCGGTCGATTTCGGCCAGCGTTCCGGCGGGAACCAGATCCATCGACTTCAGCCAATCCGAAAGGCCGCGCCGAACGTTTTCCGTTTCCTCGGGAAAACAGCCGGCCGGCAAGATGCCGGGGATAGTTCCAGCCCTTCATCTCTATTTCTTTCGCCTCCTTGGCGTGCTTACCATGCGTCGTGGTCGGATCGGGATTGCCACCGTCGGCGCAGACCAGACGATCGATCATCAGCTTGAGGGGCGAGGAAGTCTGATACCAGTTGACCGGAGTCACGATCATGACGCCATGGGCCTCGACCCACATCGGGTAAATGTCGTTCATCCAGTCGTGGATTTGACCCAGCGAGTAGTTCGGATAGCACGAGCAGGGCCAGTGGCAGAGCGCCGCCGAGGTGGAAAGGCATGCCTTGCATGGTGGATTTGCTGGCCGTATTCAGACGCGATGCGGCTGAGGTCGAGAATCTCGACCTTGACGCGCGGATTCTGCTCGAGCACGGCCTTGGCGATCTCCATCATCCTGAAGATCTTCGAAATCTCGCCGGGCAGGTGTGCTCGCTTCGGGATGAACCGCTGCGCAGCGGCAAGGACACGAGGAGAAGCGCTTTGCGGTCGCGCTGTTTCGAGACGGGCATCGCCACGCGGAACTTTGGGGGCTTCTCGCGCTTAGTTTAGGAGAACGTTCCCAAATCGGGGGTGAGTAAGCGGGAAGCGCATCCTCGTAAGAACCGTTGCTACCGCAATTGCATCCTGCTGAAGTGGAGTCACCCATGCTCAGTCGTCCGCGCACCAAGCTCTCGGGTATTGCTGCCTTCCTTGTCGTGGTGGGCGGCGTACTCGTCGCGCTGAAGGGCACACATGACCCCCTGACAGACAGGTCAGCGGAGAATGAACGGGAGGCTGGCCGCGGCAGGGACGCAAACGTCCCCGAGGCGATACCTGTGAAAGGGCTACGCGATGTCTTTTGGCGGGTGGTTCACGAAGTCAGCGATGATCGTGTGAAACTCATCGCGGCTGGGGTGACGTTCTACCTCTTGTTGGCTCTGTTTCCCTCGTTGTCGGCTCTCGTCGCGCTCTATGGGCTGATCGCGGATCCGGTCACCATGGCTGACCACCTGCAGGAGCTCTCAGGCGTGCTTCCGCCGGGCGCCTTCGATCTCATCGCCGATCGCATCAAGAGCCTCGCCGAAAGCCGCAGCTCGACGCTTGGCATCACCTTCTTCGTGGGCCTTGCTATCGCCCTTTGGAGCACGCATAGCGGCACGCTCGCGGTCTTTGATGCGATGAACGTGGCCTATGAAGAGAGAGAAAAGCGAGGACTGATCAAGCTTAACCTCATAGGGCTGTGCTTCACTCTCGGCGCGATGATTTCTGCCGCCACAATGATAGCGCTGGTCGCCGTCATGCCTGTGGTGCTTTCCTATCTTTGGCTCGACCAGTTCAAGGAGCACATGGCCCTGCTTCTGAGGTGGCCCGTTATGCTCTTGATCGCGGGGGCAGCGACCACCGCTGTATACCGCTTCGGTCCAAGCCGCGAGCCCGCCAAGTTTCGATGGATGACGTGGGGTGCCGCTCTCGTAACCGTCTCGTGGTTTGCAATGTCGCTGGGATTTTCGCTATACCTAAACCACTTCGCCAACTACAACGCGACCTACGGCGCCCTCGGCGCGCTGATCGGCTTCCTGGTGTGGATATGGCTGTCGATCGTCATCCTGATCCTGGGAGGCGAGCTGAACGCGGAACTGGAACACCAGACGGCGAAGGACACCACCACGGGAGCGCCGTTGCCGATGGGATCGCGCGGAGCCTATGTGGCGGACACCCTTGGTGAGACTGCGGACGAACCCCGTTGACCGGCACGAACGCCGCCTTCGCAGCCATTTTCTCGCGGTCATTTATGCCGGTGCCAGTGTGATGGACTCTTGGGGCCATAGCAATTCATCCATTTTGTTTGGCAGCATGGAACGGATGGAAGCAAACATGCGCGAGGCAAGGCTTAGGCTTGGCGAGCTCGCCCATGCTGCCAACCCGAAGGTGAGAGACGGATTTCGTCCCTGACTGCATCGGAAAGACTTGAAAGGTGTAGGTTCCTGTGTTTTTCCTTCTCGTCAAAATTCGTCACGCAATGGGCGATTTTCATAAGTCCTGACCCGTAAGAACGCACGTTGTCGCTCGGGACGGCCGAAGCAGCGCCGGTGCCAAAACCCGGTCGCGGTTATGCTTTTACTGTGTGATGCGGCCCAGAGCTCTTGCCATTATTTCGAACCGTTTTGGAAGTGGTAAGTGCCCGCACGCCTGACGCTGGTCTGTCGCCTTTGCCACCGATGTTCCGCTTTCTAGAGCCGTCGGCGCAAAGGCCGGCGGCTCTTTGTTCCTAGTGGGCGGCAGCGTTAGCAACACGATTACCGGCGTTCTGCGTCGCATTGACCGTATTGGCAGTATCTCGCCCTATCCCACGGATAGTATTGCCGCAGGCGGCGAGTGAAAGCAGGATGCAGCATGCGGCCACAATTGTTGTCAGTGTCTTCATCATCTTTCTCCTTTCACCGTACTCAAGGCTGCTCTGTGCCTGCCGAGGATTCGCGCTGATCGCGATCTTCGAGGTCAGTTGCAATCAGGAACGCGTCGGTATGCTCGCGCGCGGCTTCCCTCAGGGCATCCATGTTGGGAAAATCGCCAACCACGATTTCACCTGACTCCCGTTTGATTTCGCGCTTTGCCTCGATCCAGTGGTCCTCATGACGACCGTCAGGTCTTCCTTCTCGCTCCCAAATGGCATGGGCCCGTTTCCGCACTTCGTCTTCATGCACGGGTATAGCTCGTCCTTTATTTTCCTTAATCCCCTCCATCCAATCACCGCCGCCTGCCATGGTCATTATCTCCAATACCGGCGGCTGGTGGTGGCGGACGATCGGCCAAGAAGATAGCCCATGCTGAAGGCCAGCGCTCCAATGCCGAGGATCAGTGTGCTCGCGGTGTGCGGGTGGTCTGCCGCGCCTGCGGCGACAGCATTGGCCTCTCTCTTTATCGCATTGGCTGTGTCAGATGCCACCTTCCGGACGCCTTCGGGTTTCTCAGATGGTGATCCGGTGAAGCCGGCTTCGGGATCGTTCGTCATTGGGTTCTCCTTTCGTGAAAGGAGAACTGCCGGAGAAGGCGTCGGTTCCTCGATATTATTACAATAGGACGCATGCAGATATATGAGTGCCCCGATCGCGAATTCGCTCGGCGGCGGGGTGACTGCCGACTATGATTTGCTACTCACCCATTATGAGATTGAGGCCAAGAGTGGCATCTTCGGCACTGCCGAAGGCTGATGCGCGAGTGTCAGCTGACACCGTTTACTTCCAAGCCAAGAAATGTTCCTTTGTGAATGGTCAAAGCGCCGGGAGGTCGCGGCAGGAGGAATAATTCGGGATGCTGTGTCGTCTTGCGCTGATGCCAAGAGGCACATCCCGCTTGGAGGTGCTCACGATGAGTTTTCTGAGAGCTCCGCTCACGATGGGCTTCCGGTCATCGTTTTCTCGGATCGATCGCCGCCGGTTGTGTCGGCGCCTCCACACAGCAAACTGCAATAACGGCGACTAACGGGGGCTACGGCCGCGATCCTGTGCTTCCCGAACCCAAACCGATGCTAATTCCGACAATCAACATCGCCGACGCGACAGGATGCCTTGTGGCGTGAGACCGAGACCAGCGCCGGGCCTGAAAGTGAACGCCTTTGCTGGTAGCCTCGATCACCCGCGCTGGATGCATGTACTGCCGAATAGCCACGTGCTCGTTGCGGAGACAAATGCGCCCACCAGAAGGAGAGCGGCTTCAGCCTGCGCAAGATTTTCATGGCGGTGGCGATGAAGCGGGCCGGCGCGGCGACGACGAGCGCCAACCGCATCACGCTGCTGCGGGATACGGACCATGATGGTATCGCTGACCTGCGCACTGCGTTCATTGAGGGTCTCAATTCGCCCTTCGGCATGGCGTTGTTAAACGGCAAGCTCTATGTCGCCCACACCGATGCGATCGTTGCCTACCCTTATTCTCCCGGGCAGATCCGAATAACGGCGCGGCCGCAAAAGGTCATCGATCTACCAGCCGGCGACATCAATCACCACTGGACCAAGGATCTAATTACCGGTCGCGACGGACGGACGCTCTACGTCAGCTTCGGGTCAAACAGCAATGTCGGCGAAAATGGCATCGCGGCGGAGAAAAGCCGCGCCGCGGTGCTGAAGGTTGATCTCGCTAGCCGGAGAACGCGGGTTTTCGCTTCGGGTTTGCACAACGTCAACCTTGAGACGTGTCGCGAGTGCAAGGGGACAGGAAGGTTCGGACGTTTGTCGGGGTGACGTCTGAGTCAACGACCGGCAAAGGCGTTCTTTGCAGCCGGCGAATTTCGCGTCGCAAGTTGAAGCATTGAGCTTCGTTGACAGCTTGGCTCGTGTCTCACCCGACTGCTTGATTAGCCTTTGACAAGGTCAGGGGATCAGCCCGGGTCACCCTGGGCGGGTTTTGGAAAACCTTGGACGGTAATGGCAAACGGTTCAGCCTCGCGGATGCCTGCTCTTTAAGATAGGCGAGCGAAAGCTCGCGTCGCTCGATCCCGCGTTGATCCCGCTCAAGTTTGCATTCCGCTTGAGCCGCTTTGGCCCAAGCAGGAGTGCGTGCGGCTGGTTTTCCTATGTTCAAAGGGGCTGCGGGCGAGGGGGCCCCGCCGCTTCAATGCACATTGAAGCTGGAACTCGCGAAAATACGGCCGGAGAGGAACGGCTGCATGCATAGAGAGTTAATAAGGTAACCTGGTGTCTTGAGATGGACTATCATGCCCAAGTGGTCGGTGCCGATCGCGTTATTGACCGTATTCTCCGCGGTCGTCGTCGCTTGGTGGCTCAGCGAACCCAACCGGACCTTCGAACCGAACGATCCGGGGCTGACGGATTCAGGTGATCCAGCAAAGGGCCAGATTGTCTTTGCGGCCGGTGATTGTTCGTCCTGTCACGCCACGCCCGGACAGCCTGACCGGCTCCATTTGGGCGGCGGCCTTGCCCTCGCATCACCCTATGGGACTTTCCGCCCCCCAAACATCTCGCCGGATCGCGCCGACGGCATCGGAAATTGGACGGTCGCCGATCTGGCCAATGCCATGATTGAAGGCACTTCACCGCAAGGAAAACATTATTATCCGGTATTTCCCTATCCGAGCTATACAGGCATGTCTTTGCAAGACGTGAAGGACCTGTTCGCCTATCTGCGAACGTTGCCGCCGGTGTCGGGCCGTGCACCTCCGCACGATTTAGCCGCGCTATTTCGCTTCCGGCGCTTTGTCGGCTTTTGGAAGATCTTGTTTTTTCATGAAGGCAAGCTTCAAGCACAGCTCAACGGCAATCCGAGCCACGACCGCGGAGCCTACCTGGCCGAGAGCATTGCCCATTGTGCAGAATGCCACTCCACGCGCAATTACTTCGGCGCAGTCAAACCCGACACGCGATTTGCCGGCGGCGCGGATCCGGAGGGAACAGGTTTCGTTCCCAATATCACGCCGACGAGGATTGGCAGCTGGTCTCAAGGCGAGATCGCCGAGGTGCTCAAGAGCGGCAATACGCCCAACCATGGGCGCGTGGGCTCATCGATGGCCGCCGTCGTGACCAATACAGCCCTGCTGCCGCAAAGCGACAGGGACGCTATCGCGGTCTATATCAAATCACTGCCTGTCCGTCCCACTCCACACCCCTGAGGTCAATGAGCATACAGGTAGGCGGCCAAATCCCGCGCCTCGGCGTCGGATATTCCGGTCTCGGGCATTGCCGTTTTAGGAGAAAAGACGCGGGGCGATACGATCCAGCGGATGAGATCGTCAGGTGTGTTGTTGGCAACGCCGGCGATGTAGACTCGCTCGCGCAGGCCGGACAGATCGCCTCCAACTTTCCCATCTGCACCCGCGACGCCGGGAATGGTATGACAGCCTGCGCATCCGTACTGCCGGAATATTTCCGGCGCGTGGGTGGGATCACCGCGCGTTAGAAGCCGGGCTGTTTCCATCGTTTGTTGCCGGGTCTTTAGGGCATGAGTAGAAACCGCCGCGACAAGGCCGATGACTGCTCCGCCCAGCAGCGTCACTGCCCAATATCTGTTGGGAAAGTAAATATCCGTCATGTCCACCTCGCCCGGCTGGAATTCAATATCCACGATGCGATGAGACCCAATGCGGCCGCGGCATAGATAGTTCCTGCCGGAATCCACATGACCATTCCGGCCAGTACCTGATCCTCCGGAGGCGTAAGGCCCCAGTCGCCGGCCGCCTGCGTCTGCGCATGATAAAGAACATGCGGCGAAAGCGCGATCAGAGCTCCGAGAAGAGCAGTATGCAGCATGGTGAGAAACACATGCCAAGCGGCGACGCCGAAATCGCTGCGCCAGCGGATCGCCCACCAGAAAAGAACGGCCGTCACGAAAAAACTCAGATGCTGCAGACGATGAAGTGCGACATTCGTCACCGTGGCATCGAACAGGGCAGGGGCGTGCCACCCCCATATCGCCACCCCATGTAGAATGGTGGCAACGGTTCCGCCGGTTAACCCTGTCCAAATTGCTCGAGCCGGCGACGTCCCCATCTTTCCTCCAATCCATCGTCTGATGCCATTCGGCAGTCCCCACAAGAAGACAGCTGCCGGCCGGGCGAGGACGAACAGCGGCGCTGAGACTGCCATGATGATTTCGTGCTCGATCATATGAAAGGTAAAAAGGTGTTCCCCCAGCCAATGCAGCGGAGACACCAATGCCATGGCCAAGGTGAACCAGCCGGCGGCGAAGCCTATACCGCGCCAAGCCATGGAGAGATGTACTGCGGAGGAACGCTGCCACAGCTTCCACGAACCCATGACGTATAAAGTGCCGGCGACGGCAAGGAGGCAGACGACAAAGGGATCAAAGCTCCACGGCAGATTGCCGGCATGCACTTCCGTGCCATGAGCGGCGGCCTGAGGCGCAGCCGAGAAAAGCAGGATCGATAGGACGATCAGCGTTGGCATGTATCGATCAGCAAGGTTGCGGCGGACTGCATCAGCATGGCGAAAGAAAAGGCCAGGCCAGTGAGCAGGCTCAGACGATTGACAAATAGTGGCGTTCGCGACGCGACAGGCGTTCTCTCCGCAAGAGGGAAAAGTGCCGCCACCACTGTCACAAGGGTGAGCAATATCGAAACGGCCGCCGACAACGGCACGTGCGTCCGGCAGTCGGAATAGGGCAGAATCTGCCCCAGCTGCGTGTTCGCAGCCCAGATAAGGGGTGCTGCAACCAAGCCGCTCAGCCGTATCAGCGATACTACCATAGGCGCGGTATCCAGTAGAGACACAGGTAGAGCGGAACCCATGTCGCCACAACAAAGTTCCAGTACATCGCATTATCCTCAACGTCTCCGTAACGCCGCGGATTGTCGGCATGACGGGTGAACATCAGGCAGGCCAACACCAGGGTATCGATGAGATCCGTGAGAATATGAGTGGTGTGCAGGCCGAGGAGGACCCAGACGATGGAACCGTAAGCGTTGGTATCCCACTTGACGTGCACGGCCGGAAACTCGAAGGCCCGCAGGACCAGAGGGGCGATGCCGAGGAGCACCATGACGATCATGCCGATGCGGACTCTTGCGAGCTGTTTCTGTTTGGCCCAGTGAGAAAGGAGAAGGTTCGGAACAAGGCTGGCAACAAGCAGTGCAGTCAGCGCACTGCCGGGCAGCAGATCCGGCAAAGGGGCATCGATGGGCCATTGGCCGGCGAGGCTTGCCAGGTACAAATAGACGGCGATCACAAGGGCAAATCCGGTTCCCTCGATCAGCATGAATGCCAGCGTCCCCCACCAGGTGAGACTTGCGCTACCTATGCCGGCGAGCGGCAGGTGGGAAACATCGAGAACCGGACGTTCATTCATGACTCGTCCTCCGGCACGCCTTTCGGCCAGAACCAGCCAATCAAGGCTACTGCAATGGGAATGGATCCCCAGACCACGGCCCAAGGAGAAAACATTGACCAGATCAACATGACTGATGTCGCGAGCGCCGCCAGTAGGGGCCAGATGGAATTGATCGGCGAGGATTCGCGGGCTTCGGGCACGCCCTCGACAACTGTGCTAACGATGAGTTCTCGTCGATCCAGCCGCATGCCGGTGACGACCTTCAATTCGGCAGAATTTGCCCAAAGGGGCTCGCGCGCCTCCACGACCGGAATGCGGCGAAAGTTCCAGGCAGGCGGAGGAGATTGTGTCGCCCATTCCAGTGTCGAAGCATTCCAGGGATTCGGCCCGGCAATCGCGCCGCTGCGCGCGCTACGGATGACGTCGATGATAAACATGAGAAAGCCGCAAGCCAATACAAGCGAGCTCAGGCTGATGAAGAGGTTCAGATTGGCCCACGGCATTTCCGGCTGATAGGTGTATATGCGGCGCGGCATGCCGATGAGCCCGAGGATGTGCATCGGAAAGAACGTGAGATGAAAGCCGACAAAGATCAGCCCGAAGACCCAGCGGCCCAGACGTTCGCTCATCATCCGACCGGTCATCTTGGGAAACCAGTAGTAAACGGCCCCTAACAGGGGAAAGACCGCTCCCCCGATGAGCACGTAATGGAAGTGGGCCACCACGAAGTAGGTGTCATGCACCTGCGTATCGAAGGGAACGGAGGCGACCATCACACCCGTCAGGCCGCCAAGCACGAATGTGACTATGAATCCGATGATAAACAACATCGGTGTTTTGAAGATCGGACGCCCGTCCCAAAGCGTTGCAAGCCAGCAGAAGATCTGAATGCCGGCCGGAATCGCAATGGCCATGCTCGAAGCAGTGAAAAAGCTCTCGCCCAGGCGCGGGAGTCCAACCACGAACATGTGATGGACCCATAATCCAAAGGCCAAGATGCCAGTGGCGATCAAAGCCATGACCAAAGCCAGATATCCGAAGGCGGGTCTCTGGGCGAAGGTCGAGATCACCGTCGAGACCATTCCGACGGCAGGCAAAAAGATAATATAGACCTCCGGATGACCGAAAAACCAGAAGAGATGCTGCCAGAGCAGCACATCGCCACCTTCTGCCGGATTGAAGAAATGGGTTCCCACGAGGCGATCTAGAATGAGTGACGAACTCGCCACCATGATTGCCGGCATCGCCATGATGACCAGGAATGACGTTACCAGCATGGACCAGACAAACAGCGGTATGCGATCGAGCGACATGCCGGGCGCACGCTGCTTTAAAACGGTCACCACGATTTCGACGGAGACCGCGAGCGCTGACAACTCGGTGAATGTGATCATCTGCGCCCAGATGTCAGCGCGCTTGCCGGCTCCGTATTCGGGGCCGGAAAGCGGAACGTAAGCGAACCAACCCACATCGGGTCCCGCGTCCAATGCAAATGCCACCCACAGTAAAATGCCGCCCGCAACGAAGATCCAGTAGGAAAAGGCGTTGAGGCGCGGAAAGGCAATGTTGCGGGTTCCTACCATAAGAGGGATCAGATACACCCCCATCGCCTCCATTACCGGCACAGCGAAGAGGAACATCATGTTGGAGCCGTGCATGGTGAATATCTGATTGTACCGGTCCGGGCTGAGGAACCGGGCTTCGGGGGATGCCAGCTGCAAACGCATCGCAAGTGCCAACACGCCGCCAAGAAGAAGAAAAACGAAAGCAGTGACGATGTAGCGGCGGCCGATAATCTTATGGTCAACCGTCGTCAACGCGCCCCAGAAACCGGATGGAGTATTCCAGGTCCGTCGCAGCTGGATATCGATGCTCTCGTCATCGAATTCGCTATCGGTCGGCGGTGCATCATGCTTTGTCATTTAAGGCTTTCCAAGTATGCAGAAACCTTTTGAAGCTCGTCGCTCGAAAGCGTCACCAGCGGCATGTTGTTGCCCGGCTTGAGCGTCTGGGGGTCCGCAATCCAGGCCGCGAGCGCGCCGCGAGTATTTTGCAGCAGCCCGGCTGCAATCGTCTGCCGGCTTCCGACATGCGTCAGATCCGGACCGGTCGTGCCCGACGCCTGCGTCCCACGAACGGCATGACAGGCGGCGCATGGTTTACTCATGAAGATTGCTTCGCCCGCAGCCCCTTCCGGATCCCCAGGCGGCGCGCGGTCGCGCTGCTGCCCCTCCAGCCACCGCCGGTAGTCAGCCTCGCTCTGCGCAACGATCAGTAACGCCATGTGGCTGTGCTGCAGCCCGCAAAATTCAGCGCATTGGCCTCGATAAACACCCGGCCGCTCCGCGTGAATGGTCAATGTATTGGTTCGGCCGGGAATGAGGTCCTGCTTGCCTGCGAGGCTCGGAACCCAAAACGAGTGGATGACGTCGGCGCCTTCCAACTGCAGCCTCACATCCCGGCCTGCCGGAATGTGTAATTCATTTGCCGTCTGAAATTCCGCTCGGGAGATCGGATCGACATAGATGAACTGCCACCACCATTGTTGGCCGCGAATCCGGACCGTCAGGGCGTCCTCCGCCGCCTGGCCAATGGCATGCGTGGTGTAGAAGCTTGCAATCGTCAGTCCGCTGATAATGACCACGGTCGCAACGACTGCTGCGTAGACCGCGCTGCGCATCTTTCGCTCGCGCCGATCGTCGAAGCGCTCACGGTGGATGCGCAAGAGGGCCCGAGCAAGCACGAGCACCACAAGCGACCATACGATGGCGCAGACGATGACGATGAGCAGGATCAGCTGCTTCAAAGCAACGGCAGCTTGGCCTTCGGCGTGGAGTGCGGACTGCATGCCCGTACATGCAGACAGAAGGATCGTTGCGCCAAAGAGGGCAA
Source organism: Rhizobium sp. SVR5-9E (assembly GCF_056755095.1). Taxonomy (NCBI): domain Bacteria; kingdom Pseudomonadati; phylum Pseudomonadota; class Alphaproteobacteria; order Hyphomicrobiales; family Rhizobiaceae; genus Rhizobium; species Rhizobium sp. SVR5-9E. Next base: position 29,967 of record NZ_JBNDHS010000051.1, read on the forward strand.
AAACCGCAGCGCGCTTCAAGGGCTAGTCCCCTGGTCAGGATGCGGGCGGGCGGGTCCCTGGTCGAAAAGGATGGCGGCCGGCGCCCGATTCTCGGCTGGCCGCGTCTGGCTGTCGTCATTGCGGCTGGGCGCGGTGTATTTGGCGGAATAGGCGCCGATGGATTTCACATAGCCCGCAAGCTGCCAAATCTCGTCTATGGTCATCTTGTCGCGGAACGGCGGCATGCCCTGGGGCCGCCCGTCCCTGATCGATGCGACGATCGATACCATCTCCGGCCCGTAGAGCCACCATCCATCCAGAAAGGAAGGACCGGTGCCGCCTCGGCCGTCTCCGTGACAAGCCGGGCAGCCGAACCAGGAATAAAGACGCTTACCCTGGCTCATATCGAAGGCCGTGTTCTCGTAAGGCTTTCCCAGGGCAAAATACACTTCAGGCGGAGCTCCGCTGATCCCGTTCGGCATGAGCCGGATATTTTCCAGCTCCGTTGCGAGGGGAGGATCAAGCCGATACGTTCGCCCCTCGCGACTCCAACCGATGCAGACGCCGACAGCAACGCAGGCCACAAACGCCGCGGCCGGCGCCCAAGTGACAGACATTGCCCGCTTCACCGTAGCCATCGGCTGATCCAATAGGCTCTAGTCGGTCGGCGCGATTTCCGACCGGGTGACGAAGACTGGAAGCAGCTTGTAGGACGGCGTCTTCGATTTCGCATCGTGATGTCCCAGCGGAAAAAGCGGGTTGCACTCCGGATAATACGCGGCGCAGCACCCGTTCGGAATGTTATATTCGATGACACGCAGACCTGAGACCTGCCGGCTCACGGAAGTGTCGATCGCGGTTCTGAGATCGACGCTGCCGCCGTTGGCAAGACCGAGTCGGGCGATGTCTTCAGCATTCATGAAGACGACCCTTCTCGTTCCGTCCACGCCACGAAAGCGGTCGCTATAGCCATAGATGGTCGTGTTGAACTGGTCGTTGGAGCGCAGCGTCGACAGATGCAGGACATTTCCGGCATCACCTTGAATGTCGAACTGCGGGAAAAGACGCTCGGGCGTTATGAAATTCGCCTTTCCGGTTTTCGTTACCCATTTGCGCTCGCGAGCAGGCAGGGGACGAGGGATGCCGCCGGGCTGAAACAGGCGCTCGTTGAAATTCTTGAAAGTCTCGGGATAGGTACGCTCGATTGCGTTCCGGATCTCACTGTAATCGGCGACCCATCGATCCCAGGGTACGTCGGATGCGCCGAGCGTCGCCTTCGCCATTTCGGCGATAATGGCCGGTTCGGAGCGGATTTCCTGGCTCGCCGGCGTGGCCCGCCCCCTGGAGCCATGGAAATGCGCAATGGAGCTTTCTATCGAGACGGCCTGCGCTCCGCTTTCCTGCTGATCGATTTCAATCCGGCCAAGGCATGGCAGAACATACGCGATTTCGCCGTGGATGACATGGCTCCGGTTGAGCTTGGTGGCGATCTGAACAGTCAGCCGCAGTTTCGGCCAGGCCGCCTCCATCGCCTCCGTCTCCGGAATTGCGCGCAGAAAATTGCCGCCGAGGCTGATGAAGCCGCGCGCCTCACCTTTCAGAATGGCTTCGCATGTCTCAACCGTCGAACGTCCAGTCCAGCGAGGGGGTTCGAAGTGATAAAGTTCCGCCAGCTTGTCGAGCGGTGCCAGACCGGGCTTTTCGGTGATGCCGACCGTTCTCTGACCTTGTACATTCGAATGACCGCGTACCGCACAAATATTGGCGCCCGGCTTTCCGATATTGCCGCGCAACAGGGCAAGATTGGCAATCATGTGAACATTGTCGACGCCCATGACCTGCTGCGTCACGCCCATGCCGTAGATGATGAGAACGGTCTGTGCGTTCGCATAGGTCTGCGCTGCTTGGGACATCTGCGCGCGCGTCAGCCCAGAGACGCGCTCAAGCTCACCCCATTCATACGCGCGAGCGGCAGCGGCGAATTCCTCGAAGCCTGTCGTGTGCTGGCGGATGAAGTCGTGATCGAGCACGTGCTTCTTGTCGGCGGCGGCGATCGAGGCGGCAAACGCGACTTCCGCCGCACTAGACGGGTCCTGCGGACGGTCATCGTCACCTGCCACTTTGCTTGCACCGGATGAGTGAAGCGCATCGTCGGCCTCGATCAGCGCCTTGCAGATCCCGAACAAGGCTGCGACATCGCCGCCGTTCTTCACCTGGTAGTATTCCGAGGAGATGGGCGTCTCCTTACTGGTCAGCATCTCGCCCGGCGCCTGGGGATTCTTGAAGCGTTCAAGCCCGCGTTCCCGCAGCAGATTGAAGGTGACGATCGGAACGCCACGGTCGGCCGCATCCTGAAGGTCGTGCAGCATCCTCGGCGAGGAGGTGCCGACGTTCTGCGCGATGTAGAATATGCAACTTGTATTCTGAAAATCTGAAAGAATCGCGGTGCCGACGGAGGCGCCGATGCTTTCCGGTAGTCCGACGGAGGTGCTCTCGTGACACATGTTGGAACTGTCCGGCAGGTTGTTGCTGCCGAACATGCGGGCGAAAAGCTGATACATGTAGGACGCCTCCAACGAGGCGCGGCCCGAGGTGTAAAAGTCCACCTGACGAGGCGATAGTAAACGCAGCTCCTTACCGATCTCTTCGAAGGCGGCCGTCCAATCCACAGGTTCGTATCGGTCATTCGCCGGGTTCCACCGCATTGGATGCGTGAGCCTGCCCTGTTCTTCGAGATCGTGATCCCGCCAGGCTTCGAGCTCGCTTAGCGTATGTTTCGCAAAAAAAGACGCGTCGGCCTTGCGGTGTGTTACTTCCCACGCTGTCGCCTTGGCGCCGTTCTCACAGAATTCGAGAGGACGCGTCTTGGCGGGCTTCGCCCAGGCGCAACTGACGCACATGTAGCCGTCAGGCTTGTTCTGGTGGGCAAGCAGCGTCGGTCCGGCAGCAGGAATGTGTTCTCGAAGAAGAATCTCTCCCACCGCCTTGGCAGAACCCCAGCCGCCTGCCGGGCCGTCATATGGCTTGATCGATGGATGTGTCTTTGGTGCCGCCGTCATCTATTCCTCCGCGAATGTCTTAAAAGCATCGGAGTGCGAACTTTGTTCCATTTCGCCTAAGAGTACGCGTCGAGATCAATCAGGGCATCAAACGGCCCGGAGTCGGTCTGCACCTTCCACGCCAAAATGCCACTTCTACGGCTTTACTCCACTGCTTAGTTGGCATTCTGAATCTTCAGATCGGTTCTTTCGAGCGCCGCAATGCAAAGCCACGAAATTTAGTCCAAAGGATAGGGAGTACACCCGCCGGTCCGCTGCTTTAACGCTAGGTTTAAGTTGTTCCTATGCGGTAGCGTACAGTCTTAAGGTGCTGCGTGGGGAAGCATCCGGCGTATCGGCAGCTAAGCGCAAGCAAGCTCCTATCCCACGTCTGGCTCGCTAATGATCATGCAGGAAGGGAACTGGATCACCCTCGAGGAATCTCGAGCGCAGATTCCCAAATGGCATGACCAGGAAGCCCTCGTACGATAGATGACGCAGTCTTGGCGGAAATCGCGGAATGACAGAAGGCACGACGGCATGCGGCGGCTAGATGCGATAATATCTTAAGAGGCTCGCCTGTGAAGCAAGCGAGCCTCTTAATGGTGGACCCCGTAGAGAGCGTGCGACGACTCTACTTGGTGCGTTATCCCAACAAGTCCCACAGTGTTCCCGTGCGGTAGCGAATGGTTAACGCACAGCGCGAATGACAGCTCAAGCGAAGAAAACGCCCTTGCCGATTCGGGGCTGCTGTATGGATCTTTCAGCCTACTTCAGCAGCGTCACCCATTCGTTCGTCCGCCCTGGCGGTATTGGGGCGCTCGCTGAGCGGATCAGGGCATCGTGCCGGACGACTTACATACCCGGGCTTAAGCACGAGGCGCCTTCGCATTGGTTCCAAAGGGGCAGGCACGTAGCGATCCCCTCATACATGCGTGACCTTTCATTTTACGTTTATTGACTAATGCAGCGAGGCTGCTTCGGAAAACGTCGTTTCACCAAGCATTTCACAAAGATGGCTGCGAGCCCGGTTTACTCGGCTCTTGATGGTGCCGACCTCGCAGTGGCAGATCACGGCGGCTTCCTCGTAACTCGTGCCTCCCAGGACGAGGAGCAGAGCATCGCGATTACGCGCCGCGAGCTTGTCGATTGCAGCCTGCACGTCACGGGCTCTGAGCGACCAATCCTGCGTCGATGTCACCGGCGCCTGATATTCCGCGAGATCACTAACGTAACCAACAGGCTCGCGCTTGCGTCGTTTGTAATTGCTGCAATGTGTGTTGCGCATGATTGTGAAAAGCCAGGATTTCAGGCTTGTGCCGTCTTGGAACTGTTCGAGATGACAGAGTGCCTTTGAAACGGTTTCCTGCACCAGATCCTCGGCGTCATTGTCAACCCGCTCGAAGCGTCTGGCAAATGCTTTAAGTGCTGGAAGCAGGGAAATGATTTCCGTCTGGGATGCGCAGTTGAATTCAACTGAAGCCTTTGGCATGGCATTTCTCCTTCTTTGCTGGAGCAATGCCTTGGCAATAGGGGCGTTCCCGAGAAAATATTTGAGTACGTTAGCGTACAACCTAGTTTTGGGAAAACCGTCACCGCGCGGCAGAAGCACGAAGGGTCGCTCGTCGCGCGTGTTAGAACTGGAAGAGGACTGCGGCCGCGCAAATAACGCTCGCGGTTCAACTGCGTTAAGGTATGGTCCGAGGCTCTGCCAAGAGTGCAGGCGTTAAACGGTCTTCCATCTGCCGCTACTTACTTCACCACTGCGGAGATCGGGTAAACCGCGATGATATCCCCATTTTCATCGACGATTTCAAACCGCTTTTTGCCTATCTGTTCGCCTTGTACAACTAGTTCTGCCACTATCTCGCGGGCCGCTTGGAGCGCCTCTTCTTGTACGGCCGCGAGGTTCGGCAGATCTATACCTTCGAGGTCTTCTTCGATCTGATCGTCTTCGCGGATATGAAAGAAATATCTTGCCATTGGACCGGACGCTCGTGGCTCAAGGAAACAGCGAGGGGCCGTTTCCTTTGGCGAACAGCGTGGATGTACGAATGTTCCCGTCCAATAGCGTACAGAGGTCGCCTAATCGACGGTGGGAAAGCGAAGAGTTGGTGGTGGGCCTAGAAAGAGCTCAAACTTTTAAGAAGGAAAAGTGGAATCCAGCGACCCTCGCTTTCGAATGGCCCGCGCTACGTCATTTCTCTTTCTCGCGAACAAAGACTCCACGAGGACCTCATAAGCGGAACTGAGCCGGCTCAATATCGCCGAGAGGCCCGACAGACACTAAGCGCATCCAATCGCTACCCATCAACGTAACCCGAAGAAGCTCAAAAGCGCGATCACGATTACAACGGCACCGACAAGCCAAATCAGATTGTTCAATTGGAAATCCCTTCTCCGGTTCGAATTGAGCAAAGACATTGCCAGCTTTAAACCCATGTACAGGCTTACGGTTCCACCCATCGAAGCCTCATTGAGCGCGTGCTCTCCTTCAGTCGAGTGCCATATGCCGCTCGGCCACTTTAGCTTAATTCAGCTTACTGGCTACTTTGTTTGCCGCGCCTCGAAGAGAGCCGTGCGGGCGACGCTTCTCCGGGCTCATTGAGCGTCTTCCGACCGCTCTTTCCCTATTTGCTGATTTCCGAGACGGAGGATGCGGCTGAGAGCGGCTCTCCCATCTTCCGATAACATGTATCTCGCCTCCCGCAGCGCTTCTTGCCACGCAGGCCCACGCTCCCACGCCTCGTCGTACGCCAGCGCGAAGTCGGATGCTCGCCTCGTCTGGTAGAGAGCTTCGAACAGCAGCTCGGCTTGCCGGATGTCCTTGTCGCGCTTCAACGCACTCAAATCATCCATTCGTCGTCGTGTGGCCACGATGAGCTTATGGACAGCATACCGAGACGGTTCCGGGACGGTCACAGGGATCCCGCTCTTGTGTAGCAGGATGGTCCTTACCGGATCTCGGATCAGGAAATCGAGGAAGCGCAGCGGGTCAGCGCTTGCCCCGCCGAGAGCAGGCATCTTCGCGGGCTGGTCCATGTAGTCGTCAGAACCGCGGTTCGACGTCAGGAACTCGACCCTGAACCCACTGTCCGTTTGGAACGCGGACGCCGCCGCGGCGCCGGATCGATGAGGCACCGGCCGAAAGGTTGGATCGACGCCCTGCAGCAGCTCGACAATCGGAGGGAGGCTGTCCTGCACCTCGGATGAGATGGCATAGTCCTGGGGGACGTCCGCATCGCCGGTGAGGATCGCCGCCATGGGCAGGCGCACGCCGAGGAGGCCGCTGTACGTCTGGAAGGCGACCGTGCCGATGAGGACGCCCCGGAGCCGGAAGAGACCTCCGGCCGCCAGCGCTTCGACGACGTCGCCGGACATGCTGTCGGGGGCGATCATGCCGCCCTCGCGAGTCAGGGTGGACACCATCCGTCGACGGGCGCGAAGATCGTCTTTCTCGCGCTTGAAGGTCTCGACACGGCGAGCGATGTCCTCATCGGTCGCAGGACCGACGTAGCGACGTGTCCTACCGCGTTGTCCATCCGCAAGATCGAAATACCAGTAGCGGCGACCCTTCACGGTGACGGGCGTGAACCTGCCTTCGGAAGGAAAGTCGGCCGTCCATGCGGCGTTGAGCGAGCGCTGGCCCAACTCGGCAAGCATCGTCTGATACATGAGGTCAATAGTCTTCAAAGGTGCCATCCTTTTTAGCCAGCTCCTACTACTCGCTCGTAGCAGGACGTGCATCGGCGCCGATCGTCGGCGTAGCGATCTTGCCGCCTTTAAGGACGTGCATTCCGATCTTCAGGACGATCCCTGCAGGCTTCTGGGCGCACCGCTGGTACGTACGGAGATCGTGATCCGTCATCATATGGAATCCTAGCGTTATACCTCTTTTGTAAAAAGGTATAACTGGCGAAGGGGTGGTGTGCGGTGGCAGAGACGGCCTGAGGATATGTCTATCGTAGTTATACCCTTTTTGCGGAAAGGTCATAACCGATTGTTCGAGGTAGGACGATCATAGGAACCGTGTAAGGGAAGGCTGCGTCGACAGCAAGTTTACTGGATTCCCGCCTCGGCTGAGGATGTGATCGGCATATTGCGCAGCGTAAAACAGACCGCGCAAGGTCATGAGAATCGTGCGCTTTACTTGGTGACTTCCGCCAAATTTAATGAGGAGGCTTTTATCGATAAAGATGTTATCGGAAGGTCGAGCGCCGACACGGCACGGCAACAAGAACAAATGCTCGTTTGTTCCATAACACAGATTATGCGATTACTGCATGTAGCGGCTATTTAGTAATGCGACAGTTGGGCCAGTTAGAGATGCGACAGTCTCGCCTCTCGACGTTCTGGTCAACGCCAACGTTGGGAGCAAGGATGACGACCTTCAGCCTGGTCGAGACCATGAGCGGTCGGAGTTGTCATGTCCTGTTTGATCACCATGTCGCAGAAAGAATTGCATCGCCTCGAAGTCATCCAGAAGATCCGTGATGAGCGCCTGAGCGTTGTCGAGGCTGCTGAACTGCTCGACCTCAGTCGAAGTCAGGTCCATCGGCTGCTGCAGGCCTATGACCTGGATGGTCCAGCCGGCCTTGTTTCCAAGAAGCGATCACAGCCGAGCAATCGGCGTCATAGCGAGGAGTTTCGCAATGCGGCGCTGGATTTGATCCGCGAACGCTATCTGGATTTGGTCCGACACTGGCGCGCGAGAAGCTTATCGAGCTGCATCGGATCTCGGTCGCCAAGGAGACGCTGCGGCAATGGATGACCGAGGCTGGCATCTGGGTTTCTCGCCGGGAACGCAAGAAGCGGGTTTTCCAGCCACGCGGCCGACGTGACTGCTTTGGCGAACTGGTGCAGATCGACGGGTCGCATCACTGGTGGTTCGAGACCCGCGGTCCTAAATGCGCCCTGCTCGTCTATATCGACGACGCCACCGGCAAGCTCTTGCATCTTCGCTTTGCCGGATCTGAGAACACGTTCGACTACCTGCATGCGACGAAGGCCTATCTGCAGCAATGGGGCAAGCCGCTGGCCTTCTACAGTGACAAGCACGGCGTCTTTCGCTCCACCCATGCGTCGGAGAAAGACCGGACGAGCGGCCTGACGCAGTTCGGCCGGGCGCTCTATGAGTTGAACATAGACATCATCTGCGCCAACACTCCGCAGGCCAAGGGCCGGGTGGAGCGTGCCAATCAGACATTGCAGGATCGGCTGGTGAAGGAGATGCGGCTTCGCGGCATCGACACGATCGAGGAAGCCAATGCCTATGCGCCTGAGTTCATCGCGGATTTCAACGTCCGTTTCGGCAAGCCGCCACGCAATCCGAAGGACATGCACCGGCCGCTGGCCGACCGCGAGAACCTCGATGGCGCCATGTGCCGCAAGGAAGTGCGCACGCTGTCGCAGTCATTGACGCTGCGTTACGACAAAGTGCTGTTCATTCTCGATCCGACCGAGATATCCAGGCCCTTGGCAGGCCGGAAAGTCGTGGTTTGTGACTATCCGGACGGGCGGCTCGAGATCATGCACGAGAGCTTTGCCCTGCCCTACAGAACCTTCGACACGTTACGCTCCGTGCATCGCGCGGATGTCGTCGATAACAAGCGGCTGGACGATATGCTTTCGGCCGTGGCTGAACTCCAGGCTGGGCGGGAGCAGCAGCGCAGCAAGAGCGGCCCTCGCCGTACCGGCCAGACGGATCATATGTTCGGCATTCGTGATGGCAGCACTGCCAACGGCTATCAGAAGCGCGGCTGTAAACCCGGCCGGCGGAGGGATTTCATGAACGATCCGGAGGTGATTGCGAAACGACAGAAGGCGCTGGCACGGATGGAGGCAGCGGAATGAACCGCTGGCACGCATAGTCTCAAAGCTCACATGAGGAGATTGGCGTCAAGTCATAAGAAGCCTCCTGTCGGTGCCGTCGGATTCCATGGTCTGAGCCTTTTCGCCTGACGCGGCATTTCTTGCCGGTTCCAACTCACATACGGTCGCCGCACTTGCGGCCGCACCATCATTCCGCTTGCGTTGCGGTAAGGCTCAGGAGGACGAGACCATTCTAAAGCGCGGCATTTGAGGCCATACTTTGAGCCGGTTCGCCCACCTGGATCCGCCAGGATTGATCAGTCCTGGAAGATTTCGAGATTGCTCCTACGATGATGCGTTGCTTATGCCGCTTTCATTGCGGCCCCATCGATGACCACGCCGAACTTGACGTACTTCCAGAGCGCGACAAGCAATTTCCTGGCGAGCGCGACAATAGTGCTCTTCTTGTGACGTCCACCGTTAGACTGAACACGGTGAAAGAACCATTCGCTCAGCGCTGAGGATGGTTGATTGCGCAGCCACAGCCAGGCGAGCTGGATCATCGTCGTTCGCAGTCGTGGGTTGCCTGCTTTCGACACCCCTTGTTCTCGGTCAATTGTCCCGCTTTGCCAGGGCGTCGGCGCCAAGCCTGCGTAGGCGGCGACCTGTCTTCGATTGTCAAAATGCCGAGACAACCCCTCGGTCCAAAGTACAGCCGCAATCTCCGCTCCTACCCCCCTTGATGGCGCATAGCATCGCGGCGGGCCGCGTGATGGTGGTGTTCTCATCGGCTTTGTTCATCAGTAGATCACGCTCGCGCTCAACGACCGCTATACGATCGAGCAGAAGTTCCAAGCGGTCGAGTTCGCGGACAATCTGTGCCTTGAGATAAAGCGGCAAAGCCCGACCGTCGCCGGTTCGGAGTTCATCGAGTCGTATGCGCCTGTCCTTTCGCAGCGGCTGATATCCGCCGATGCCTTGCGCAAAGAGCAGACCCTTGATGCGATTGACGTGCTCAACTCGCTCGGCAATCAGAACCCGCCGTTCACGGCAAATGCGACGACGGTCTTCTTCTTGCGGGCTCGGGACCCTGATCATCGCGCAGACACGAGGCTCGCCACGCTTGAAGGCGAGAAGAGCACGTACCAGCGCCTCGCCATCGATCCTGTCGGTCTTGGCCCGCCGACCCCGTCGTGATGCGGCAATTGACGCTGCGTCGACAATATGACTTTCGACGCCGTGTTCCTGCAGAACCCGATGAATCCAGAACCCATCGAGCCCTGCCTCCTGGATCGTAATGATAGGAACGACCCGACCAACACGGGAGCGTACCTTCTCCTGAAGGTAAGCGAAGCGGGACAGCAATTCGCCGACATCACCGCCCTGAACCGTATGCTTCGACATCTTCTCACCGCCGCCCGGCGACAATGATGTGACCAGCCATGTCGCTCGGCTCAACTCAAGAGAAACAAATATCGCACCCAGATCCGTGCGGATCGCGGTCGTATTGTCGTCGTGGTTGTGGGAAGTATGCATTGTCGTCTCCTAGAGATTGGATTGCATCTGTACAACCACACTCTCGCAGAGCGCTGGGCGCGGTTCACGCCTCATGGAATCTAAAGCCGAAGGGGTGTCCCTCACCCGCCCCCGCTCCTCCCTCGCAACCCGGCCCAGCCGGTCGGATCGGGGGCTGCCGTCAGCGCCAGCGGCGATGCTGACTGTCGCATTTCTAACTGGCTGGCGACGCCGCGTCTCTAACCAGCTTTGACACCGCAATTTCAGGTTGTTTCAAACAGCTTTGTCCTATAGAGTCATCGCAATGCCATTGCGGCGCCCTATCCCATTGAAACGTCTTCATGAAGACACATAAAATGGACATGCAACGCGGCCGCCCACCGCGCATCGTACTTTCTCGTTAGACCAACACTATATTACCTATGGTAGTTCCTGCCGGATACTCATGTGCGACATAGGTGGAACATCCCATGCTCGCCGCCGCGGTTGCTCGGGGAGCGACTGTCCTGGTGAAAAATCTTCAGAGTGGAGGAGATGATGTATCCGACGATTTCTGCAAAGCGAAAATCGCGTCCAGTAGAGTGCCTACGGTCCGGAGTGTTTCGGGTGGAAGCGCCTGGACCATCTTCGTGACACGACGCCGTTCGTGAGCTTCCTCTTCCGTGGTTCCCCATAGATGAGGGGCAGCTTCGAAGAGCAGATCGTCGGGATAAATCCCGAGCACTTCGCAAAGGTGAAGGACTTGCGTAGCGTGGAGCTTCGTTATCCCCCGCTCGTATCTTCCATAGACTGCTTCGATAGATCCTAGAAGGAGAGCGAGCTCTGCCCTGGACAGGTCTTTCTCGATACGAAACCGCCGCAACGAACCAGCAATCGCTTCATCCATTGCCTTCGGCGTTGAGATGCCATCGAACCCCACGCGCCGATAGACCGGCCGCTCCCCTTTTGGGTCGTCTGCTGCCTCGAGCCCCGCCTCGATAATGTATGCGTCAGTCCTTGCCGTCATGCATTCCTGCCCAAGTCCGTGCGGTGACTTATATCATTCGCCCGATGATTGGCTATGCGATTTTCGAAAACTCATTCGTCGGCTCAAAGCTGTTCGATGCAGTGCGGTCGCCGGTTCGCACATTTGATAAGTTTCAGTCATGGAAGAAGACGCCGGCTCGTAGAGGCACGCAGACGTTCCATTGTGCACGTCATCGCCTTGAAGAGGCGATCCGCGAGCCGCGCGTCCGCGAGTTTCGTCTCATCGCAGCGCTTGCAGTTGAGGCTCGACACGGCGAATCAGCGACGTTGTGACAGCACTCACGATGCAGCCGACATGGTCCGCACGCTCCATATTGCTCCGAATACCGGCACGCAGACGTCGGCTAGACCGGCACAGGCGAAACCAAGAAGGCTGAGCGGCACTCTCCTGTTGTCGAAAGAGGAGAAGATAGAACGACTTACGACCCGAAAACCCAGAGCAGAACCGTCCAATCAGCTCGACCCTAGACCCTGATCTTCGCACGACACCGCCAAAGTGCCGACGCGCGAATTCGTGGGTTGGCAGGTGATCGCCCTCGTTGTCGTCGCGATAGCAGCGATTGCTTATAGAGCGGAGCGGAACGGATACCGATGCAGAGACAACGCCCTCAACAAGCAATTCAGAGCCCGGTTCGGCAAAGCCAGTTGCACGTAACAACACGGCGGCCCCCTCAGCTACTCCGCCAGCGCCAGCGCACCAGTGATTTCTTCAGGACTTGAATATTTCAAATCACGTGCCACTTCCATCCCATAGAATTTGTCTCGGTCGGCTGACCCCGGATGTACTGCCGCAGGAATTGAGACGGATCGAGGAAGGTCGGACGGTGTTTCGTTCCGGCCTTTTCCTATGCCCCGTGGGCTAGTGGATGGCGATTGACGTCGGCGAGTTGACCTTCATCGACATCAGCCCATGATAGGCTTGGATCAGTCGCGGGGTTATTTCACCGACTGTTTTGTGTCCTCCGTTGTAAAGATCTATGGCGGCGCTGCAGAGTACTTCCGTGCTTTCATCATTAAATGGTACACCGTAGTGTCGGTACCACCCCTGCACCGCTTGAGAGAGTATCTTGAAGTCCACCTCGCGCATTCTTTTGTAAAATTCAGACATTCCTCGCCTCATATCGTCGAACGCATATGATATAGTTAGTAATAGGTATTAATGTAAGCAGTTTTGGTTACCACTAAGGCTTTGATCAATTGTTGTTGAACACGCAAAACCGTCGCACCATCCGTCACCTCCCCCAAAAGGCCCGGAGATGAACTCCGGGCCAATTTTGTATCACTACCAACGCTGGCTGCCATACCAGTCGTCGATGTCTTGGCGTATGCGATCGCGCTCCAATCCATAACGCTCTTGGATCTTGCCTTCGAGTTGGTCACGCTTGCCCGCAATTTGGTCAAGGTCGTCGTCAGTGAGTTCGCCCCACTGTTCCTTGATCTTGCCCTTCATCTGCTTCCAGTTACCTTCGACACGATTCCAATCCATTGTGTTTCCTCCTTTGGCGTCAAACCGCTCCGCGCAAAGCTGTTCAGCTCGCACACCGGCCCGCATAGCGATCGAGTTTGTCCGTCCGAACGTTACTGGCAGTTGCCAGCGGCATTTGCAGCTACATCAGGTGCGGTCTTGGTCGCGTTATTGGTTGCTGTCTTGCCCTGAACACAGTCCGAGGAATCCTTCTTCCCTTGGGAGTCCTTTTCGGTATTGGAAGTGCTGTTAGGTGACGGGTTGTTATTGCTTTCCACCCCCGAACCTGAAACGCCGGCAGCGCCGCTTGTACCGCTGGTGCTGCCGCTGTTGCTCTGTGCCATGGCCGACGTTGCAAGACCGATCGAAAGAGCAGAGACCGTGATGAGTTTCAGAAGCATTGGAGATCCTCCCATTTAGCTTTGGTTAGATGCACCCAACTACGTTGCTCTTTCATTGTTCCAAATTCGTATCGGAGATGTGGTCGATGAAGGCTGCGTTAAGCTGCGCAGCTATGTCGTCGAGACCGATGAGCCTCCGTCCCGACGCTTCCATAGGCAGACCAGTTTCCTTATCGAAGACCGACCAGGAACCATCTGCCTGCCGGACGGACGCGGCTTTTGGTCCGTTGGCAATTGGCGTCGAGCCGTGGGAACCTCCCGCCGCCGAACTTTGGAGACAGGTGCCGGTTCCTCACATTTCTCATTTGATCTCGAAAATCGCCGCCTCGTCCTGCTCCTCTCGAAGCCCCTTGTACGAGGCATGCTGGAGCTTCCCGTCATGGGTCCAGGCGCGGTATTCGATCTCGGCAATGTATCGGCTTCACATAGACCGCATCCCGCTTCTCCTGCCGGTGTCGGCGGCCGGTGTCGAGATCGCGATCTTGTCCATCTGCTCCCCGAGCTCGTCTCCTGAGCGTTCGTTGAAGCCGGTCCCTACCCCCATAGGCCAGACAATCGCCCTTGCGCGCCGCGAGGAAGACAAGAGCCGGCACATCGGCCGCTCGTGAATATCTATCGGGAAAATGGCCAGGAGATTGGGAAAATGCTGCTCAATGAGAGCTTCGCTCGAGAGTGGCGGCCGGGCATCGAAATAATTGGTGCTATTGATCGCGGCGCTCTCGATCTGGCGCTATACTCGATTTCGGCAAAGACCGGCGGAAGGCAACGGCATGATAGTTATTCTTCCTTGATGTAAGCCGCGCCTCGACGCTTTGCTAACAAGCCTCTCTCCTGAAGTGAGTTGGCAACCTCGTCGCCCTCTTCTTGTTCCAGAAACGAGGCCACCCCAAGACTTCCTGAATCGCTCTTTCAGCCTGCTTTCGGATATCCGACTCCGCTAACTGATCGCCTCGTTCCGTCTCCAGAAACGCTTGCTCTCTTTCTGCCTGCCGAATTGCTGCGCGTCTCGCCTCGAGCAAGGCTATATTCTCTTGAATTGTATCCCTGCTACCTTTCCAGACCATCCGCTTGCTCCCAATCGGAAGGCCCACACAGCCAAGCCCATGTGGACCGTGCGTCGCTGAGGCTTGGGTTATGCGCCGTCCTCAGCTCAGAAAAAACATACAGGAAGATGGGCCGATCCGAAAGTCGAAGGTCTGCCGGAAGATCAAGGAAAGCCGCGCCAGCCGTCTTGGGGAATATCGCTGCTGGGGCTAGCGATGCTGGGCCCTATTGCCGGCGCCATCGGGAGCTTCGCGCTGTTGCTATTTCTCCGCTGAGCTCATGGTACGCTACCGGACGGGAACAGTCGCTGAATCTGGTCGTTCGGCGACTCGGAGCCGCGTGGCAGCATCTGCTTACCCCTTCCTTGCCCATCTGGAAGGTCGCGCGGCTCCGCCTCTTTATCATGACTCCCATGCTGCCGCGGGTTTTTGACCGTACGGTATCGAACGGGAACGCTCGCTGGGGCAATCGGTTATCGAAGCGGCCGCGCGGCAGTTTTCCTGTTAAACGTCAGCGATGGCGCCCACCCCATCCTGGCGGCGCGCGGTCATCGAGGAGCTATCGCTCTCAGCCGTCGCCATTGACCGTTCAACCTTGGGCGAAATGTTCTTCGCGAGCGAAGTCGCGACGCTTGCGAGCCCCTGCTGGTCAAGATTAGAATCGTAGTTGTTGGCCCAGATGACCGCTCCGTCGGCCCGGCGCACTAGACAAATAGTTGAGCGCAAGTGAGCGCCCTCTACCTGAATGCGGCCTTGAAGAGCATAGGATGGATTGACCAGACGGCGCTCCTTCATGTCGACAAGGACAACGATGTCGTTCGACTTCGCAAGCTTTTCGATGATCGCATCGGATATGCCCTGAGAAAGGGCTTCGGATCGGTAATCTGGACCGGAGCGCTCGAAGCGTTCAACCATCACGCTCGGGCGGCTTTCCACCAGGACCGGCACCGCTATTGCGGGATAGTTGGCTTGGTGCACTAAAGGGACGGCCAAAGGCGCCGCAGCAATGATGGCAGTCGCGCCCGCTGCGATCGAATAACGTAAGCGCCGGATGCGACCAAGGACAGGCAAAGGATCGCTGTCCGGCTGCCGAGCACAAGTCGCGAACGCCGGAACATAGCGACCCCTAGGGATCGTGATGATTATCCTGTCAGTCAACCCGGCTAGGAGGTAGTAGCGCTCAAGTTCTCGCCGAATTCGGCGGGCTTCGATTCTGACACAGGGATCAATGTGCGCATCATATGATGCATTACGACCGAAAACTTGGTTGGCGATTGTAAACGCTTTCAAATATTTGTCTCGACCCTCAAGCGTCTCGTCTACGACGAACTGAAGGAATTTGCGCCCTCGTTGGGGAAGACAAAAAACGTCACTTGAGAGGATGCGCCGCAACCGCTCTCGCACATCTTCGGTCGAGGGAGCCGCCACATCAGCTGTGCGCGTACCTACGCTTTTCATCGAGCCGTTCCCCGGACTTTGCAGCTTAAGGTACCCACCATCTTTGGAAGATACTCAACCGACAGACTTAAGCAACCGCGAATGTGCGATACCGAACCGATACGGCGAATGGTCGTTCCGCACCGGCAGGCGCAGTGCCCAGATTGATCATGGTACGGTTCCGCCAGGAACACCGTAAGCCCAAGTCCGAATTGCGGGGGGCGCGCTTTACTATCCGCCTCGCGTTACGGGCTGAATTCTGTGGTGTTTTTTCACTATACCTTTACGGGAAAAACCATCTGACAATCTAAACTGGGGAAGCGGTCTGCTGCTGGACCGGTTCCACGCTGTTGCAGGGTTTCATGGGACCCACGATGTGCGGCCGGGGCTTCTCCGCTAGGGCGAGCCATTTTTGCTTTTAGCGGGCGCTCTCTAGGACTTAAGGCCGTCTTCCAGGGCCGCTTTGGGCCGGAAGCGGTCATCGCAGAAACCCGATGGACGACAAAGCGACAATCGAAAGCCCGCCGAATGCAACCGTGATACCGAGCG
>NZ_JBNDHS010000052.1:0-45657 GCF_056755095.1 Rhizobium sp. SVR5-9E
TACATGGCCTATGCATTCGAAAAGATGCTGCGCCTGATGGCGGAACGCGAAGAGGTATGGCGCCCGACCCGCGCCGAGATCGCCGATTTCATGTTGAAGTCAGGCGCGGTGCCCGAGCTCTATCAGCCGGTCGCCTGAAACGAAAAATCATGGAGCTTTCAGTTGACGCCGAGCACCTCGACGGCGTCGAATGCCTCTGGCGGCAGGCGGCGGTGCCATGTCGCTATCTCGGTAACGAAAGCCCGGCGGCATTCGCGGGCGAGATCGTTCGGCACGTCCATCAGCCTGTTTTTCTCGTTGGAAAGATAGAGTTCCCGACTATATTGCGCCGGTAGCATCACCCAGGCGATTTTCTCCATGTCAAAATAGAGCCGCGCGAGGCTGAGCGGCGTGATGACGGCCCATCCGAAGCCCTGTGCCACGAGATCGAGTGTCGCGCCGGTCGAAAGACAGTCAGTGCTGCGGCTGATGACGATGTCGTTTTCGTCGAAATAGCGCTTGGTCAGTGCCAGCAACTGCGCCGGCACGCCGTTACTGAGGAAGGTCAGCCGCTGGGCGATCTCGGCGATGCTGGTGGTGGACCGGTAGACCTCAGCTGGAACGATGGCGATCAGGCGCTCGCGGAAGAGCGGCTGGCTCTCGATGTTGGGAATATGGGAGAGATCGTCGGTGGAGATCAGGATATCCCAGACTCCACGCAAGAACTCCTCGATATAGTCCGAGCGCGGTGTCGACTGGACCGAGAGATCGCCGACCATATCGCTGAAGGAGGTGATAAGTGTTGGCAGCAGCACCTTCGCGACCGTTTCCCGAACGCAGATGCGCAGCCTCGGCAAAGCAAGGTTCCGGTACCCGTCCAGCGTCTCGAGCATCTCCTCCCCGACTTCGAGCAGGATCGACGCATGACGGCGCAACGCGGCTCCTGCCGGAGTCAGTCGGATGCCATGCGAGCTGCGCTCGAGTAGGGCAACACCGAAATCGCGCTCCAGCCGGGCGATCGACTGCGAAATCGCCGCTGGGGAGACCCCGAGACGAACTGCCGCTGCCTTCATGTTGGGGGCATTGCACACGATCATATATTGGGAAAGCGAACGCAGATCAGGGAACTTTGTCAGGATACACTCCTCGATATCCAAGCGGGCAATATGCAC
Source organism: Rhizobium sp. SVR5-9E (assembly GCF_056755095.1). Classification (NCBI taxonomy): domain Bacteria; kingdom Pseudomonadati; phylum Pseudomonadota; class Alphaproteobacteria; order Hyphomicrobiales; family Rhizobiaceae; genus Rhizobium; species Rhizobium sp. SVR5-9E. The sequence goes on from NZ_JBNDHS010000052.1 coordinate 1,152, forward strand.
TTCATCGTGTTGAACCGCCCCCGCCACTCCCAAGCAGGAGGGATGAGGAACTCTACATCAGTCCAATCGGCGCACCAGCAGAAAATCCCAAGTTTCTCCGTGTGAGAACTGGTGTCGTTAAGCCTGGCATGGGGATCGGCGGCGTAATTGAGCTATGGAGCGGAAGCTAACACCCACGAGCCCGTTACATCATGGGAAGCGAATATAATATCCACCTTAACGCCGAAGCGCCTAAATACTGGGCAGATTTTACATTCCATCCCAGTAAGTTTGACAAAACCGGAGCCCGAAGCGCCCTTTGTCAAATTTGACCTAAAAATCGCATTGCAGGCTCGTCAAATCTCATGCGATAATGCTGATACTGATTAAGTCAGCAATTAATCGCTTTGGATGGAACTTCGTGGAGACGATTGCAAAGAGCGCCATGGTAGAAACGCATGCCAACTTTGACGTGTTGGCGGGCGGCGCTAGCCAGTGGGAGTTCGATCTCGGGCTTCGCTTGAAGCAGGCCCGCATAGCAGCGCATCTATCCCAACGTCAACTTGCCTTGAGGGCGGATATATCGAATACCACAATTTCATTGATCGAACAGAACCGTACGAGCCCATCCGTGGCTATGCTGAAGCGCATCCTTGCTGCGCTACCCGTCTCTTTGTCAGACTTCTTTGATGGCACTGCCGCCATTGCGCGGAAATCGATCTATCGTGCGGCCGAGCTGGCGGAGGTTTCATCCGGGTCCGTGACCACGCGTCGGCTCGAACTACCGGGCGAGGGGGCGGCGCAAATCATGCATACTTTCTATCAGCCCGGCGCCGACACTGGAAACCGCGTTAGCACCAGCGAGAGCCTCCAGGGCGGGGTGATCGTCCGCGGCCATCTTCAGGTGACAATCGACGGCGTCCGCAGCGTTCTCGGTCCCGGCGATGCCTACTCGCTCCAGGGGAGCCTGTCACACCGTTTCTGCAATACCAACAGGATCGAGTGCGAAGTGGTCAGCGTGTTTTCAACGCAGTCGGCCTGAATGCCCGGAGGCGCGTCCGTCCTGTTTTATCCCAGTTCACCTTTCCCAAGGTAAAGAATTTATGTTGTGGGTGAGAAACTGGAATGGCTTCCCCCAAGCGCAAAAGCCAGTCGGCGTTGGCTCTAAATGCGGGCTATTAGTTCGAATTCCTTCAGAACGAGGGCCCGGTCGGCGGTAGCCAGGGATTCCCAAGCTGCCGAGGAAGCCATGCGTGCTCAGCAGACTCCCGTCCTGAGGGCAGAAACCACGTTGCCTATCGCGAACGGGGATCGAGCGCGTCGCGCAGGCCGTCGCCGAGCAGGTTGAACGACAGTACCGTCATGAAAATCGCCATGCCGGGCCAGAGCGCCATCCAGGGCGCGTTGCCCAGGAAGCGCTGGGCGGAATTGAGCATCGAGCCCCAGGAAGGTGCCGGTGGCTGCAGGCCGAGTCCGAGGAAGGACATGCTGGCTTCCGCTATGATCGCCGACGCGATCGTCAGCGTTGCCTGAACCATGAGCTGCGGCAGGATGTTCGGCAGGATATGCCGGACTGCGATGCGCCATTGCGGATTGCCGACCGCGCTTGCCGCCTCGACGTATTCCTCGGCCTTGATGGAAAGCACCTGGCCGCGCGTCAGCCGGATGAACAGCGGCATGGCGGTGATGCCGATCGCGAGCATCGCATTGGTCAGGCTCGGCCCCAGGAAGGCCGCAAAGGCGATCGCCAGGATCAGGAAGGGGCAGGCGAGCATGGCGTCCGTGAAGCGGCTGATCAGGCCGTCGACGATGCCGCCAAGGAAGCCTGCGGCAAGGCCGAGCGGCACGCCGATCGCCATGGCGATGCCGACCGATGTCAGACCCGCCATCAGCGAAGCGCGAGCACCCCAGACGATACGCGAAAGGATGTCGCGGCCGGCTTCGTCGGTTCCCATCCAATGGAGGGCGGACGGTGCCTTGCGCACCGCGGTCCAGCTTTGGGCGGCCGGATCATAGGGGGCGAGAACCGGCGCGAAGACCGCGACGAACACCATGAACAACACGACGACGAGGCCGACGAGTGCGCTTTTGCGTTTCGACAGCCGCCGCCACAGGCGGCTTCGATAGAAGCCCGTCAAGAAATTGGTCGAGGTTTGGGTTTCCGAGATCGTCAGCACGGTCAGCCTCTCAATCGGGGGTTGACGAGGATATATCCGATATCAGCCAGCAGGTTGAGGATGATGTAGAATAGCGAGGTCACGAGAACGACACCCTGCACGACGGGATAATCGCGGGTAAAGACCGCATCGACGATCAGCTTGCCGAAGCCGGGAATCGTAAAGATCTGCTCCGTCAACACAGCACCCGACAGCAATGCGCCGAATTCGAGCGCGCCGAGCGTGATAATCGGCGTCAGCGCGTTGCGCATTGCATGCTTGAACACTACGACCCACTCGCTCAAGCCCTTGGCGCGCGCCGTTCGTACGTAGTCGCTCTCGAGCGCCTGCAGCATCGCTCCCCGGGTATGGCGCATGATGACGCCGGCGATCGCCATGCCGAGCACGAAGGCAGGCATGACCGTCGTCGAAAGGCTCATCCGCCAGTCCTCCCAAGGACTGACGAAGCCGGACGCCGGCAGCCAACCGAGATGGACCGAAAAGAACAGGATCAGCATGATGCCGAGCCAGAAGTTCGGCACCGAAATGCCGGCGAGCGACACGACGTTCGTCGCGTAGTCCACGGCTGTGTTCTGCTTCAGCGCCGAAATGACGCCGCCGGTGATGCCGAGGATCAGGGCGACGACGATACCCATGATCGCGAGCTGCAGCGTGACCGGCAGCTTCAACAGGATCAGGTCGAGGACGGGGCGGTTGTGGCGCATGGATTCACCAAGGTCGCCGGTCAATACGCCCTTCACCCAATAGAGATACTGGACGAAGATTGGCTGATCGAGGTGATATTGCGCCCGGATTGCCGCGAGCGTCGCCTCGTCCGGATTGTCGCCAGCGAGCACCAATGCCGGATCGCCGGGCAGCAGGTGCTGGAGCGAAAAGATGATGAGCGACAGAAGGACGACTGTCGGAATGAGCTGCAGGAGGCGGCGCGCGAGAAGCGAGGACATGGCTTAGCTTCCTGTGACTGTCTGGGCCGACCGCGCGGCCATGGCCTCGAAGGCTGCGAACAGCTTTTCAAGCTTGGGATTGCGAGGCTCGCGCACGCTCTCGGCCTCGTCCGGTGCGGGCAGATCACGCCAGAAGGCGCAGGCGTTGGCGTGACCGTTCTCTTCGGTTTCGAGCCTCATGCTGACCGTCTCGCACTCCGGCCGGGCATACGGACAGCGCGTGTGCAGCCGGCAGCCCGGCGGCGGGGATAGCGGGCTCGGCAGATCGCCGTGCAACCGCGCGGCGCGCGGCCGCTGATGGCTGGGAGGTGCGGCTACCGGAATCGCCGAAAGCAGGGCGCGGGTGTAGGGATGACGTGGCGCGTCGAATATCTCGTCGGACGTGCCGATCTCGACCACCTTGCCGAGATACATGACCGCGACGCGATCGGCGATATGCTTTACGACGCCGAGATCGTGCGAGATGAAAACGAAGGCGAGACCGAGCCGGTTCTGCAGGTCCTTCAGGAGGTTGAGAATCTGAGCCTGGATCGACACGTCCAAGGCCGAAACCGCTTCGTCGCAGATGATCGCCTTCGGCTCGGAGGCGAGCGCGCGCGCAATCACCACGCGCTGGCGCTGGCCACCGGAGAACTCGTGGGGATAGCGGCTTGCCTGGTCGGGGCGCAGGCCGACCATTTCCAGCAGTTCCGCGACCCGCTTGGAGCGCTGCCCGGCCGGCACGATGTTGTGCAGCATCAGCGGTTCGGCGATCGTCTGGGCGATCGTCATGCGCGGATTGAGCGATGCGTAAGGGTCCTGGAAGATGAGTTGAACATGCCGCCGCTGCTGACGCATCGCCCTGTGGCTGATGTTCGTGACATCCTGTCCGTCGATAAAGACTTCGCCCGCAGTCGGCGTGATCAGCCGCATCAACAGCCGCCCGAGAGTCGACTTGCCGCAGCCGGATTCTCCGACGATCGCGAGCGTTTCGCCCGGCATGAGGGAAAACGTGACGTCATCGACGGCGCCGACCTGCGCCAGCGGGCGGCCAAGGATGCTTCGCTTGACGATGAAGTTCTTGCCGAGCCCGCGGACTTCGATAATCGGCTTTGCCGTAAAGGAAGAGGAAAGGGCTTGGTTCACAGAACGATGTCCTCCATCGGCGCCCGCCAGCAGCGGCTGAAATGACCCTGCGACACTTCCCTGAGCTCGGGCATATTGGCGCATTGCTCGACGCGGAAGGGGCAGCGTGCCTGAAAGCGGCACCCGCTCGGCGGATTGGCCATGTCGGGGACGGTGCCGGTAATCGCCACAAGCCGCTCCCGCTTCTCGTCGAGGCGCGGCAGCGAACCGAGCAGGCCGACGGTATAGGGATGCTGAGGGAAGGTGAAAAGTTCCTCGACCGAGCATTGCTCGACGACTTGGCCCGCATACATGACGATGACATCGTCGCAGGATTCGGCAACGACGCCGAGATCGTGGGTGATGAGGATAATGGCCGCTCCGGTCTTTTGCTGCAGCTCACGCATCAGCTCGAGCACCTGCGCCTGGATTGTCACATCCAGTGCCGTGGTCGGCTCGTCGGCGATCAAGAGCTCCGGATCGCAGGCGAGCGCCATGGCGATCATCACGCGCTGACGCATCCCGCCGGAAAGATTGTGCGGATACTGGTAGTAACGGGTTTCGGGGGAAGGGATGCGCACCAGCCGGAGCATGGCGATCGCCCGTTCCGTCGCCTCTTTTTTGGACATCCGCCGATGCCGCAGGATGACTTCGTTGATCTGCTCGCCGACCGTGTAGGAAGGGTTGAGCGAGGTCATCGGCTCCTGGAAGATCATCGCCAGCCGGTTGCCGCGCAAACTGCGCATGGCGCTCTTTGTTTCATTGAGCAGCTGACGGCCGTCGAAATTGACGCTGCCGGAAATGCGTGCCGTGTGCTCGGGCAAGAGCCGCATCACGGCAAGCGAGGTGACGCTCTTGCCGCTGCCGGATTCTCCGACGATCGCAAGCGTGCGGCCCTTCTTGACAGAAAAACTCACTCCGTCGACCGCGGTGACAGTCCGTGTGTCGCCCTCGAAGACGACGCGCAGGTCCGAGACATCAAGCACGGACGGGACGGGATCGTCAGCCCGATTGGATCGGGCTGACTGGTCGTGAACCATATGGTGAGGCGTGCTCATCGAAGCTTGGTTGCCGACTTAGTTCTTACGGCTGACGCCGGCGAGACGGATGATGCCGTCCGGAGCGGGCTCGAAGCCGGTGAGGTTGGAATTGTGCGCGAAGATCCACTGCGAGTGGTACAAATAGACGATCGGCAGATCCTTGAGCAGGATTGCGATAGCCTTGCCGTATTCGGCGTTGCGGGCCCCGGTGTCGGTGAGCGCGCGGGCCTTGGTCAGGATCGCATCGAGATCCTTGTTGCAATAATGCGCATCGTTGCCGGCAGCGCCACAGGCCAGCATCGGAGTGATGTTGAGGTCGGGATCGACGCGACCGCTCCAGCCCACGAGGTGGGACTCGAACTTGCCCTGACGGGCGACGTCGAGGAGGGTCATCAGTTCGGTCGGCTTGATCGAGACGTTGATGCCGATCTCTTGAACCATCGCCTGAATGAGCTGGGCTACCTGCTGGCGCTCCGCATCGGTGGGAACGAGAAGTTCGAGGTTGACGGACTTCACTCCGGCTTCTTCCATCTTCTTTTTGGCGGCGTCGAGGTCACGTGCCGGAACCGGGAAGCTCTTGTCATAGAAGGGGCTCGACGGCGGGAAGGGCTGGTTGCCGGTGCTTGCCTGACCGTCGAAGACGACGCTGTTGATCGCGTCACGGTCGATCGCGAGGCTGAAAGCTTCACGGATAGCGGCCTTTTTGCCGGCATCGAGGTTTGCGCCTTCACCGGTGATATCGAAGGTGATGCCGTAATAGCCGAGCCCGACCACTGGGTCGACGGCAAGCGCGCTATCGGCCTTGACCGCTTCCACGTCGGTCGCGGCAAGGCGCTCGATCAGGTCGAGCTGGCCGGAGCGCAGGTTCAGCAGGCGGACGTTGGAGTCCGGCATGCCGCGATAGATGAGCTGATCGAAGTGGAACTGGTCGGCGTTGTAATATTGCGGGAATTTCTCAAGAGTGATGTGGTCCTGCGTCACGCGTTCCACGAACTTGTACGGGCCGGAGCAAACCGGGGCATCTGTGAACTTCTCGCCGAGCGCCTCGCCGGCCTTCGGGCTGATGATCATGCCGGCGCGGTCGCTGAGCGCGGCAAGCAGCGGAACGGAGGGTTCCTTGAGGTTGATCTTGACCGTGTAGTCGTCGACCACCTCGACGTTGCTGATCGCACTGATTTCGGCCTTGCGGCGGGAGATCTTGAGGTTCAGGTCGCGTTCGAGATTGTACTTGATCGCAGCCGCATCCACCTTGGTACCGTCGTGGAAGAGGGCGTCCTTGCGCAGTTTGAGCGTCAGCGCGGTGCTGTCTGCGTTCCATTCCCAGCTCGTCGCAAGCATCGGCACGATCTGGCCCTTGTCGTCGATGTCGACGACCTTGTCGCAAAGCGACTGCAGCACGTGGCGGCCGACGAAACTCCAGTTGGAGGCGGGATCGAGCGTGTCTGGATCGTCCTGCAGGCCAATCTTCAGAACCGACTGGGCCGCGGCCGGAGCAGCGGTGACCGCAAGGCCGCTCAGGGCCAGGCCGGCTGCAAGTGCGAGATACAATGGTTTCATCAATCTTCCCTCTCTTTAGTTTTGATTGGTTATTTCTGAGTCAGCGGGCGACGGCGTATCCCTGCACGCCGCGCGGATTGGCGCCGGCCTTTACCAGCTGCGTCTCGCCGTCCATCTCTCTCGCGACGGCGGAAAGCCTGCCTTCCGACCAGGCATCGCCAACGGTGATTTTGTGTCCGCGTGCTGCCAGTTCCTCCCGCATCGCTTCCGGGAAACGGGATTCCAGCGTGATCGCGCCGAGACTGATCTCGCGTGGCCAGAAGGAGCTCGGCAGATGGTCGGTGTGGAAGGAGGGCGCGTCGATCGCCTCCTGCAGATTCATGTTGTTGTGGATGTGGCGCAGCAGCATGATCAGCTGCCACTGTTCCTGCTGGTCGCCGCCCGGCGTGCCGAAGGCCATGTAAGGCTGGCCATCGCGGAAGACCGTCGACGGCGTCAGCGTCGTACGCGGCCGCTTGGACGGCATCAGCGTGGAATTCAGGCCTTCTTCGAGCCAGAACATCTGCCCGCGGGTTGTCAGGCTGAAGCCAAGGCTCGGAATGACCGGGCTCGACTGGAACCAGCCGCCGGAAGGTGTTGCCGAGACCATGTTACCCCAGCGGTCGACAGCGCTGACCTGCACCGTATCGCCACGCTGTGCGCCCTCACGGGTGAGGGCCGGTTCGCCTTCTTTGTCGTTCGGTAGTACGGGCTCGCGCGCCACGGTAGGCTCGCCGCCGCCGAGGCCGGGCTGCGGAATGGTGCCGACCGCACGCAGCGGCGGCAGATTGGGATTGCGGCCGTCCGGTGAGCCGGGGCGCACCTCCATCGAGGCTGTGCTGCCGATCAGCGCGCGTCGGGCGTCGGCATAGCTTGAGGAAAGCAGTGTCTTGAGCGGTACGTCCGAGCTGTCGCCATACCAGGAATCACGATCGGCCATGGCAAGCTTGGCGGTCTCGACGACGAGATGCACGAAATCGGCGCTCATCGGGTCGAGATCGGCGATATCGGTTCCCTTCAGGATCTGCAGCATCTGCAGAAGCACGGGACCCTGCGACCAGGGTCCGCATTTGAAGACCTCGTAGTTGCCGTAAGTGACCGAAACCGGCTCCTCGACCAGCGGCTTGTAATCCGCCATGTCCTGGGCGGTAATCAGGCCTTTGTGGTGGCGGCCCGAGACGTCCCATGCCTCTTCGGTCGCGCAATATTCCTCGATGCGTTCGGCTACCGGTCCGCGATACCAGAAATCTAGTGCCGCATCGATGCGGGCTTCGCGGTTCTTGCCGGACTTTGCTTGATCGAGGATCTGCTGGTAGAGCGCGGCGATCTTCGGGTTGCGGAAGAGTTTTCCCGACTGAGGAGCCACGCCGCCCGGCAGGTAGACCTCGGCCGAGCTCGGCCAGTGAGTTTCGAACAGCTCGCGCATCGACGCAATCGTATTGGCGATGCGCGGCACCAGCGGATGGCCGGTCTTGGCGTAATAGATTGCAGGCGCCAGCACGTCTTCGAGTTCGGCCGTGCCGTAATCCCGCAAGAGCGTCAGCCATGCGCCGAAAGCGCCGGGAATGCAGGCCGCGAGCAGACCGGTTCCGGGAATGATATCGAGGCCGAGATCCTTGAAATACTTGACCGTCGCGTTGGCGGCGGAGGGGCCTTGGCCGGAGATCACGGTCGGCTTTTCGGCACCGGCCGGCGTCACGATGATCGGCACTTCGCCGCCGGGGCCATTCAGATGCGGTTCGACGACCTGCAGCACGAAGCCGGCCGCGACCGCTGCGTCGAAGGCGGTGTGGCCCTTTTCGAGAATCGACATGCCGACGGTAGATGCCAGCCAATGCGTGGAGGAGACAGCGCCGAATGTGCCCCTGAGTTCCGGACGCGTCGTAAAGGTCATTTCAATTCCTGCTCCCTATCGGCCGCCCGCCGACCTGAATGACATCTCGCTTTTGGAGTTTGTCGACAATGTTCGGCTATCTAGGTCAGATTATATACGTGCTTTGCCCTCGTCGAGGTGCTAAACGCCATTGTCACGCGGTTTCTGTAGACATATTGTATATTCGTAACGCGCTTGGCAAGCGGATTGTGTAAATTGCGCGCGCTTGCATAATCAAAGGGGCAGGCGGGAGGAAAAGCGCCATGGGGCAAAGGACGAGAAGATGCTGGATGAAGCGGCTCCCGCTAAGAAAAGTCGCAGTGATTTCATTGCCGAACAGCTCGAAGAAGCTGTGATCAACGGTGCGATCCCGGCGGGCGCGCGTCTCGACGAGACCTCGATTGCCGCGCAGTTCGGCGTATCACGCACACCGGTGCGCGAAGCGCTGCACATTCTCTGCGGGCGCGGGCTTGCCGAACGGGAGCCCTACAAGGGGGTCGTTGTCACGCAGATTTCGGCGCAGCGCATCGACGAAATGTTCGAAGCCATGGCCGAACTCGAAGCCACCTGCGGTCGTCTGGCATCCCACCGGATGACGATGAGCGAGCGGGCAGAGCTGGAGAGCATGCATCACGAGATGAATGTGCTCGCCGATGAAGGCGATCACGCCGCCTATAACGAGCTCAACACTCGTTTTCACAATCTCCTCTTCCAGGGCAGCCATAACAGTGACCTGATCGCTGCGGCCCAGACATTGCGGCTGAAGCTTGCGCCCTTCCGCAAGTACCAGCTCAAGGACAAGGGACGCCTCAAGCGCTCCTGCAGCGAGCATCAGCAGATCGTCGATGCAATCCTCAACCAGGATCCCAAGGCGGCGGAAAATGCATTGCGCCGGCATCTCGTTTCTGCGGCGCAGGAAGTTCTGATCAAGCGTCAGCGGCAGGAAGAAAACACTGTCGCCAAAACAAACCTTATCGAGGAGGCATGAGTTCGAAATGTCCGTGAATGCAGATCAGAATGCTATCCGCACCGTCATCGCCGACATGGAGGCGGCCTGGAACCGGGGGGATTTCGGGGGTTACATGGCAGGGTTCGCCAATCCGGATGTCGTCTTCGTTTCGCGCGGCCGCATCCAGAAAGACTGGCAGGCGACGCTGGATCACTACGTCGCCGATTATGGCGGTTCTCCGGGGTCGCAGGGGCAACTCGCCTTCTCGAATATCCGCATCGAGATGCTCGCGGCCGACGCCGCGCAACTCATCAGCGACTACAATCTCGTGCGTTCCGCCGGCAACCAGACGGGCGTTAATACCCGCCTAATGCGCAAGCGCGATGGCAGATGGGTGATTGCGCTCAATCACGTTTCGCAGATCGAGAAATGACGATGCCAGGCCGCGCCTTAGACCGGAGGCGCATCACGCAAAGGGTTCGGTCGGGCCCTTCGCCGGCTTGGTGAACCACTCAGGTCCGGTTTCGGTCATGTGGATGTGATCTTCGAGCCGGATGCCGAAGCGACCGGGGAAGACAATCATCGGCTCGTTGGAGAAGCACATGCCGGGCTCCAGCATGGTGGCGTTGCCGCGAACGATATAGGGCTCTTCGTGGATTTCCATCCCGAGGCCATGGCCGGCGCGGTGTGGTAGGCCGGGCAGGGCGTAATCTGGACCGAGGCCATGTTTGGCCAATACCCGGCGTGCGGCGTCGTCCAGACTGCCGCAGGCAGCGCCGAGGCGGGCCGCCTCGAACACGGCCTGCTGGGCCTCGCGCTCGATTGCCCAGGCGTCAGCGAATTCCTTCGTCGGCTCCTCCAGCACATAGGTGCGGGTGAGGTCCGAATGATAGCCGTCGAGCCGGCAGCCGGTATCGACGAGGACCACATCGCCCGGTGCATAGATCTGGTCGCCATCGGCGCCATGAGGAAGCGAAGTCGCCAGCCCGAAGGAAACAATGCAGAAGCTTGATCCGCCCTCTGCGCCCAGTGCCCGGTGCTGTTCATCGATATGACGCACAACTTCCGAAGCCCTGACACCCGGCTTGATGAAGGCATGCGCGCGCCGATGCACTTCCAGTGTTAGGCTCATGGCATAGTCGATGAGGGCGATTTCGGTCTGGGATTTCCTGAGACGCAGGTCGCGGATCAGCCGGCCGCCATCGACGAGCTGGTCGGCGCCGAAGACGCCTGCAAGCTGGTGATAGACGAACAGCGGTAGGGCATCGTCGAGCGCCAGTCTGGCATTTGCCGGAAGCATCGAGGCGATCAGCGCCGCGCTTGACTGTTCCTCCTGCCAAACGACGATTTCGCCCGGTAGATGCGGCAGGCTTTCGACCCTGCTCTCTTCGAAGCCCGGTGCGATGTAACAGATGTCCTTCGGCGTCACCAACGCGCCAAGCAGCCGTTCGCTCGGATGCCAGTCGAGACCGGTGAAATAGCGAAGGCTCTCCGTCGAGCCGAGCAGGCAGCCATCCAGAGCCTTGTCTTCGAGCGCGGCCTGAAGGCGCGCAAGGCGCTGGCGCCGCTCATCATCGGTGATCTTCGCAACGGGATGGGACCAGGACATGTCGACGTTTCCTTTTCGCGGAGCCTGAGGGCGAGTCGCTCTATACGAGCATGTCGCCAGATTGTCGACAGGTCACACTTCGACATTGCTTCCGAAGCCGGTCGGTCCTTGGCGGCATAGTCGTTTCTTTCCTTTTCCAGGAAATGGGATGGCCTCAATGGGCCGAAAGGTCGATCGGGTCGGAGAGATCGCGGGCGAGATAATCCTGGACCTGCTTGACGATCTGTTCTGCGTGCTTGGTGGCAAGCTTGTCGGCAAGCTCGACATCACGTCCCTCGATCGCCCCGATGATCTCTTCGTGTTCGTCGACATATTGGCGGGGCAGGCGATCGTCGAAGGTGCGGTAATAGAGGCGCAGGATGCGCCGCCCTTCGTCAAGAAGCCGGCTAAAGAAGGTAGTGTAATAGGCGTTGCCGGCGAGCTCCGCAATCGCCACGTGGAACTCCCGGTTCGCCTCGATCATCGCGAAGGCATCGCGGGCGGCCACGGCGGCGGCGAATTCCTCCTGCCGTTTGCGAATGTTGGACATGGCCGCAGGCGTTGCGCGCTGCGCGGCGCCACGAGTGGTCACGCGGTACATCAGCGTCAGCGCATCGAAATAGGTCGGCAGTGCGGCGAAATCTATCGGCGCCACGATCGAATTGCGGTTGGGGAGCGTCGTGACCAGGCCTTCGCCGGAGAGCCGCAGGAGTGCCTCGCGGACCGGCGTGCGCGACATGCCGAAACGCTCCGAAAGCCGGACTTCGTCGAGCGGGCAGCCGGGCGGCAGCGTCATGGCTAGGATCTCCCCACGCAACGCCGCATAAACGCTTTGGGTGCCGGTGCCGCGCGCGCGGCGGAAGTCGCTTTCTTCTGGTTCGATATGCGCCATAGCCTATTCTTCTTTTATGGGAGACGAACACCGGATCGGGGCAGCTTGTCGACGACCAGGGCACCTTAGTCAAGCAGACGCTCAGGTGAAGTCAAGGTATCCGCCCGCCTCATCCGCCTTACATCGAATTTCTTGTCGACAAATAGAATACAAGGCGCTATGACCTATCCGAGGCACCGTTTTCTGTGTGAACGATCGTCAGGCTGGCAGGCCAATAGGAGTTTGAATGAAAGCCAAGATTTTTTCCGGAGTCATTCCGGCGCTCATGACCCCTTGCAAGGAAGACCGCAGCCCGGACTTCGACGGGCTCGTGCGCAAGGGCAAGGAACTCATCACGCAGGGCATGTCTGCCGTCGTCTACTGCGGCTCCATGGGGGATTGGCCGCTGCTCAGCGACCAGCAACGCATGGAAGGGGTGGAGCGCCTGGTCAAGGCGGGTATTCCGGTCATCGTCGGCACCGGCGCCGTCAACACCGCTTCGGCCGTTGCTCATGCGGCACATGCGCAGAAAGTCGGCGCCCAGGGTTTGATGGTGATTCCGCGCGTCCTGTCGCGTGGCTCGGTGATTGCGGCCCAGAAAGCGCACTTCAAGGCGATCCTGTCGGCTGCCCCCGATCTTCCTGCGGTCATCTACAACAGCCCGTATTACGGCTTTGCCACGCGGGCCGATCTGTTCTTCGCCCTGCGCGCCGAACACTCCAACCTCGTAGGCTTCAAGGAATTCGGCGGCCCGGACGACTTGCGCTATGCCGCCGAGAACATCACCAGCCGCGATGACGGCGTTTCGCTGATGATCGGTGTCGATACGGCCGTTTTCCACGGCTTCGTCAATTGTGGCGCGACGGGCGCCATCACCGGCATCGGCAACGTGCTGCCGAAGGAAGTGATCCATCTTTGCAGCCTTTCGCAGGCTGCTGCCGCCGGCGATGTCGATGCACGTCAACGCGCTCAGGAATTGGAACAGGCGCTGGCTGTCCTTTCGTCATTCGACGCAGGTCCGGATCTCGTCCTCTACTTCAAGCATATGATGGTGCTGAAGGGCGACAAGGAATACACGCTCCATTTCAACGAGACCGACGCGCTGACCGAGAGCCAGCGTGGCTATGTCGAAGCCCAGTTCAAGCTCTTCAACACCTGGTATGCCGAATGGAGCAGGCTTCCAGGTGCCGTGCAGAAGTGGAAGCCCTGAGATCGACCTGATCGAGGATTGAATGAAGGCCCGCCTCGGCCCCGCCTCGGCGGGCCTTTTGTTTGAAATATGCCGGAAGCAAATTGAGGACCGGCGAGTAGTCGACGGCATCCCGCCCGTAGCATCTATAAGTCGAGGCTTGGAGTAATCCCGCCGAGATTTTCTCTGTGCGTCCCGTCTTGCAGAACAAGGGACATGTGCTGCCAGAAGAATGGGTCAGGCGGGACGGGTAGCGAACAATCGTACGCCGCTGATGACAACGCCTAAAGCAGCAAACCCAGCACCGATACCGATGCATTCCAACGCCGCGTCGGCCCCCCTTGACGCGAAGATCAGAGCGACGAGCGCTGATCCCAAGGACCATCCGACCGTTCGAGCGACAGCAACCATGGCACTGGCGGCCGCATTGCGTGTCACGGGGCCGGCCGTCATCAAGGCGGTATTGTTCGGCGTCTGGAAGAGGCCGAAACCGACGCCGCAGAGCGCCATACGCCAGGCAATGTCGAGATCGCTGGGGAGGGACGGCAGGGCGGCCAGGAGCAGAAGCCCTGCAGCAAGGAGCGTCAGGCCGATGCTGCCAAGCACGGAAGCCGGATAGCGTGTCGAAAGACGTCCGGCGACGGGGGCGGTAAATGCAACCAGCACTGGCCAGGGTGTTATCAGCAGTCCCGTCGCTACCGCCGAGCGATGGAGCACCGTCTGGAAAAGGAAGGGCAAGGAAACGAACGCCATGATCTGTGCGATGTAGGAGCAGACCGAGGTGGCCGCCGACAGCGCGAACACCGGAATACGCAGCAAATCAAGCGGCAGCATCGGCGTAACGCGTTGCCGCTGTTGAAGGATGAACACAGCAAAACAGACGAGGCCGGCGCAAATCTGAAGGAGACTCGCTACCGTGTGTTCGCCGCTCAGGCTCCCCACGCCGACCACGATCAGCCCGAAAGCCAGGGCGTTCAGCACAGCGCCGGAATAGTCGAACGGCTTCTTCTGTCCCCGAGTGGCCGGCGCAATCGCCTGGAAGAGGGGCACGGTGATGAGGCAGAAGGGCACGTTGACCAGAAACAGCCAAGGCCACGACGCGATGGACAGGATCAGGGCTGCAACCGTCGGGCCTAAAGCCGCTGATACGGCAACCATAAGAGCAAGCAGCGCAAACCCGTCGGCAATGAGTCGACGTGGATAGATAGACCGGATCATTGCCGGAGAGAGAGCCGCGAGACACGCTCCGCCGATCCCCTGGAAGAGACGCGCGGCGATCAAGGTGTCGATGTTCGGCGACAATGCGCAGCCCAAGGAGGCCACAGTGAACATGACAAGGCCGAAGACGTAGACGCGCTTCAATCCGAAGATCTCACCCATCGCGGCTGCCGGCAGCAGACAAACGGCGACCGTCAGCTGGTAGATGTTGACCACCCAAACAGTGGCTCCCTCACTGGTCCCGAAGCCATGGGCGATCGTGGGCAGCGCGACATTTGCGATCGCCGCGTCGAGGTTCGTCAAGGTCGTCGCAAGCAAGATGCAGACCATAACCCAATAGCGCTGCGGTGCCGCCAAGCCGTCGGCCACATTTTGCGTTGCTTGCACTTCATTCTCCGGATGCGCCGGTTAATCGATGGGCTCCTTGAATCTCATAATGCGGGATTTTGCAACGGACCATTTTGCTGCAGCGTCTATTTGAGTCCGCGTTGTGTTGCCGCAGCAGCACCGCCGCCATTGATCGCGGCCCAGATGGCGCCACGTCGGCATGGCCTTGATGTCCGGCCCATTCCGAACCGGAATAAAGATTAGTCCCCCGCCAACACTGGAAAACTGACCGATAATTCGGGATCTAGTCGGTTAAGGATTGGCAGCGATGTGAGTGCCACGTTGGATACGGCGCCCAGTCACATTGAGATCTGGTTCAGAAATGGTGCCGGACGCTTGCTGCCGAGGCACGGGAAAATTGGGATTTGATCACCATGTTCGACGATCGCAGCGACGACGAGGTCACCTTTTATGCACGCTTACTCCCCGGCTCAGCCGCACCGATAACCGTCGAGCCTAATCCTGACCGGGTCGTGGTCTTCCTCTCAGGGCGACTGATCGCCGACACGAAGAATGCGCTCACGGTCTACGAAGCCGGCCACAGGCCCGTACAGTACATCCCTCGAACGGATGTCCGAATGGACTTCCTCGTCCGCGGGAAGTCACCTGTAGATTCCGATGTCGTCAATTACTACGCCGCTGCTCCATCAGGCGTAAGTACCAACGTTGCTTGGTCCTTTGAAGACCGGCACCCTGTCATTCAAGAACTCAGGGGATATGTCGCGTTCAGGTCGGAACTCGTCGACCTGCGTGAACTTCCGGCCCTCCAGAGCAAAGGCGGGTCTTCCGTCAGAACCTGATCTTTTCGCCACTCGGGTCTGTTCGCGCTGCCTTATGCCACACGCAGCTAACAGCATGGCATGCGTGTCCCACTATGAAGGAAGCCCGTCCCCTTACCCGACAGATGCTCGACGCGACCAACGCGACCTTCGCTCTGCCTTGTTGCATCTTGAAAACCTTTTAGGCAGCCAGTGCAGCTAAATGCCTAAAAAGCCATCGGGATCGAGACGGGGCGGAAGTCGAAGCTCCGCCCCGTCGTCCCCTCAGTACTGTGAGACGCCACCGTCGACATCCAGCTCGACGCCGGTAATGTAGGCGCTGTCGTCGGAGGCCAGGAAGACCGCGACTTTCCCCATATCCTCGGGCGTGCCCAGACGACCAAGGGGGATTGTGCCGACCAGACCCTCATGGGCCTCTGCAGGCAGTAGTCCCGAAAGACCAGGGGTCAGCGTATGACCAGGGCTCAGGATGTTGATACGGAACCTGCGTTCTTTCGTATCGATCATCCAGCCGCGCGCGAGATTCCGCACCGCGGCCTTCGTCGAAGAATAGACGGACATGCTGGGGATGCCCTTCGAGGCGGCGATAGACCCGATCAAGATAATGGAAGCGCCGTCGTGAAGCAGCGGAAGTGCCTTCTGGAATGCGAACAGAAGGCCCTTGACGTTCGTGTTGTAGGTTTTGTCGTAGTGCTCTTCAGTGATCTCGCCGAACTTCATGAATTCATAGAAGCCCGCGTTGAGGACGAGCACGTCAATGTGACCATTGTTCTTGCGGACTGTGTCGTACACCCGGTCGATATCGCTTAAGTTCGAAGCATCCGCTTGAACCGCGACCGCACCGTGCCCGATTTCGGCGACCGCCTTGTCAAGTTCGCTTTGACGCCGGCCCGTAATGTAGACAGTGGCGCCCTCGCGCGCCATTTGCTTTGCAATGCCAAGCCCGATACCGGCACTGCCCCCGGTTACCACCGCGACCTTTCCATCCAACTTCATGCTCATGTTAAATCGTCCTTCGAAAACCCGTTGGCCTGCCTCGTTCTTCTGATTGGTGGCGACGCAGGAGGCGCCGGTCCGGCGCCGGGTTTTCAAATAAAAGCAATGTTGGCGGCGCTGTAGCAGTTGGAACGGACTATTCTTTATTCCTGATTGGAATGAGGGTTCGGCTTGCCGAACACTATCCGGCCGTTAGCCCGTCGCCTTGGATGGCCGATCTGCCGAAAATATCGCGTTAATCGGGGTAGGGGAGGACCAAAGCTCGCGAGACCCCCAAGCTCCCGCGGTAATGCCAGGGTAGGTCTGGAAGAATTCCGGGAGCCGGGGAATTGCCCATAGCCGGCCGCCGCATGCGATTCCTTTGCCTTTTTATCGCATCCTCGAATTGGTTAGGACGCGAGCCACTCGCGCGGCCCGCGTCCTAGCACTCTCGATTTCGTTGGGCCTGTGGTCAGGCGTTCTTGACTTCCAAGGCGAGGGTGATGAGGGACTGCTTCGCGTCGCCGAAAAGCATGGACGTCTTCGGGCTGACGAAAAGGTCGTTCTCGACCCCAGAGAAGCCAGCGCCACGACCGCGCTTCATGGCGATGACGCTCTTGGACTCTTCTACCTTCAGGATGGGCATGCCGTAGATAGGCGATTTTGGATTTGTCCTAGCCGCCGGGTTCACGACGTCATTTGCACCGACCACGAGAGCGACATCGGCCTCCGCGAATCTGTCATTGATGTCTTCCATGTCGAGCAGCTTGTCGTATGGGACGCCTGCCTCTGCGAGCAATACGTTCATGTGCCCGGGCATGCGACCGGCCACCGGATGTATCGCAAAACGAACATCGCCACCGCGCTTTTCGATCAAATCTGCGAGCTCACGAGCCTGGTGCTGGGCTTGCGCCACCGCAAGGCCATACCCGGGAACGATGATGACCTTCTCGGCATAGGCCATGCGAAGTGCAGCGTCCTCGGCAGAGATCGGCACCATTTCACCGCCCGTCGGAGATAGTCCGCCCGCGTCGGCAGAAGGTGCCGACCCGAAAGCTCCGAACAAGACGTTGGCGAAAGACCGGTTCATCGCCTTGCTCATTGCAACGGAAAGGATGAAGCCGGACAGGCCATCGAGCGCCCCGACAATTATCAGGATATTATTGTCGATGGCGAAGCCCGTTGCCACTGCCGCGAGGCCCGCATAGGAGTTGAGAAGACTGACGACAACGGGCATGTCAGCACCACCGATAGGAAGAACCAGAAGAACACCGACGATAAGGCTGACCGCAAGCATGACGGCGGCGACTGTCACGTTCATCGGATCTGCGACAAGCCACACGAGGCTCGCAACACCAACCGCAAGGACGGCGAGGTTTAAGGCGTTCTGTCCGGGAAAGGTAATCGGCTGCCCGGGCAAGATGTCCTGTAGCTTCCCAAATGCCATCAGACTGCCTGTAACAGTGAGGCCGCCGAGCAGCACCTCGAACCCCAACGCCAGCACATGGCCCCGTGTGAGTTCCCCGACGGAGAGGCCGTTGTGATACTCACCGACACCAACCAGCGTAGCTGCAAGAGCACCGAGTGCATGGCTAAGTGCGATGCGCTGTGGCATCGCCGTCATCGGGACCCATTTGCCGAGCGGGTAGCCCGCGACCGCTCCGACAACGCCGCCGATGGCGATCCACTCGTAAGAGACGATGCGCGAATTGAAGAGGGTTGCCGCAATGGCAACCGCCATACCGAAGGCCGCGAGTTGCATGCCTCGGCGTGCCGTGTCCGGTTTGCCCAGGGCGCGCAATGCGGTCAGGAAAAGAAACGCGGCGAAGAGATAGGCGATTTGGATGAGAGTATCGCTCATTGGGCAGAAGCGCTGGATGCGCCCTCCTTGTTCTGGGAATTGTCGCGCTTGAACATCGCCAGCATTCGGTCTGTGATCAGGAATCCGCCAACGACGTTGGCCATGGCGGCAGCAACCGCGACCGTCCCGAGAACAGTCGCCAGTGGTCCGTGATCAGAGCCAGCCAACACCAGCGACGCAACGAGGGAAATCCCTGATATGGCGTTAGTCGCTGCCATCAGGGGCGTGTGCAAGAGCGGTGGGATGCGGCTGATGCTTTGAAAGCCGACGAATCCTGCCAAAAGAAACACGAAGAGCTGGATGAGAGTTGTGGTGTTCATATGAGAGCCCTTTACTTACGCTGCCGTGCGGAGGACCGCGTCTACGCCGAGCAGAGGGCCGACGATCGGATCCTCTGACTTCAAGAGCACGCCGGTCTCGTCGGGGATGAGGTATTCGAGCAAAGCGCGAATATTGCCGCTGAAAAGCCTGCTTGCATCAGCGGCCATCTGACTCGGTAAATTCACCGACCCGATAATCGTGACGCCATTGAACCGGATCGTTTCGCCCGGCTTTGTACGGCTCGTGTTGCCGCCCGTCTCTGCCGCCAGATCGACAATGACTGTTCCAGGCGTCAGCGACGATAGCGCTGCGTCGTCGATCAGTAGCGGGGCGGTTCGCCCGGGGATCTGCGCGCTGGTGACGATCAGTTGCATCTGCGCAAGCGTTGGAGCAAGTGCCTGCCTCAATCTGGCCTGTTGGTCAGCGGATTGTTCCCCTGCATAGCCGTTGGCGACTTCCTGCGACTTCAATGCGTCGCCAAGGGAAACAAACCGCGCGCCAAGGCTCTCGACCTGTTCCCGGGCAGACTCACGCACGTCGAACCCGTGCACCATTGCTCCAAGCCGGCGCGCTGTGGCGATCGCTTGCAGTCCGGCAACCCCGGCACCGAGTGCAATTTCTTGGCCGGCTTCACGCTTCCCGCCGCAGTCGTCAGCATGGGCAGGAATACGTCGAGTTCACGCGCGCCCTCGATGACCGCCGCGTAGCCAGCCACAGTGGCCTGTGATGACAAGACATCCATTGCTTGCGCGCGCATCGTACGCGGCAGGCGTTCGAGACCGAGATGTTTGATATCCCTTTCCAGAACGGCGTCGAGGACGTCTATGTCTCGGCCTCCCAGGGAGATCAGAATTTTTCCCTTGGGCAAGTCGGAAAGATCGATGGGCGCGCGCACGCCCAAGAGAATGTCGGAGGAAGACTTCAAGTCGGTGCGGTCAACAATGGCGGCACCTGCCTCCATGTAAGCCTCGTCGGAGTATCCGGATTTGGTTCCTGCGCCTCGCTCGACGATGAACGTCACGCGATTTGCCATCCGTTTGATGTCGGCGGGCACGATCGCGGCACGACGTTCACCGTCGTGACGCTCGGACAAGAGCCCGATGATCGGCCGAGGGTTCGTATCTGGCATGTTACGCTCCACAAAAATGCTTGGCCATGGAATGTCCCGCTCGCGGGTCCTGCCGTGGCGCTGCTGTGAATAGTGGTTGGTGTCGGGAGGACCGGCCCATGCGGTCGGCTCTCGCCGGAGATGGGTCAGGCCAAAGGTGCTGCTGAGGCCTTTGATGCTTTAAGCAGCAGGCACGAGAGCGGTAACTCGCTCGACGCCCCGCTTAACCGCCGGTCGGGCATCAACTTCGTTGTACCAGCGAGCGATGTTGGGGGTTTTCTCGAAATCGATGCCTGCGAATTCGCGGCGCCAGAGCCAGCCAAAATGGACGATGTCGGCAATTGTGAATTCATCACCAGCGACATACTTGCGGCGGCCGAGGACACCCTCAAGGACGGCGAGCACCCGTTCCGATTCGGCCTGGAACCGGGCTATGGCGAACGGGATCTGCTCCGATGCTTGCCGCTTGAAGAAGCCGAGTTGCCCCAAGGCAGGCCCGATCCCTGTAAGATGGAAGAACATCTGCTCGAATACCCATGCCCGCGCCACGCCATCCTTCGGCAGAAGCTTGCCGGTCTTTTCGGCAAGATAGACGAGGATCGCGCCTGACTCCGTCAGCGTTATTGGTTCGCCGCCGGGGCCGTCGTTGTCTACGAGAACCGGTACCTTCCCGTTAGGGTTCATCGCAAGATGCTCGGGAAGCTTCTATTCGCCCTTCCTTACATTGACCGGTCTGAGCTCGTAGCTCAGTCCCATCTCTTCAAGCGCAATTGGCACACGAACGCTATTCGGTGTGGAAAATGCATACAATTTAATCATGTGTTCTTTCCGTGTTTATTAATGAACGGGGGACTACGCAGGCTTTGCATGAAGACCGCGAACGCTTGTTTTGCTTCCAGCCTGCTGTAGGCAACGCAGCCCGGCGAGGATGTCTGGTGGTTCGATCCGATTGGTAAAATCGCTATCCAGGTAGGAAAACACGATCGTTCCCGAGTCATCGACGATGTAGACTGCCGGTATCGGCAGGTCCGTCGTATCGTTTTCGCGGGCAGGGCGCCCGAGAGCGGCGTAAGTCTCGTCCATCTCGGAGACCGGCGTGAGAGCAATACCGAACAGTTTGGCGACGGCTGCTCCTGTATCCACGAGCAGAGGAAACGAGACGTCCGCCGTGGTGATCCGACGGTCATGCGCAGGCTGCGGTGCAATGGCGACCATTGTGGCGCCCAGTCTTTCGACCTCGCTTGCAACCTCCGCAAGAGCGGCCAGTTCGAGCCGACAGAACCCGCACCAATCTCCCCAATAGAAGCAGAGCACGACCGGCCCCCGCTGAAGAAGCTTGTGCAGGCCTACGATCGATCCGAGGTCATCCGGGAGTTCGAAGTCCGGTGCCGAATTTCCAGCCCTCAGCGCGACTTGGCGTCCGCCCGGCTGCTCAAACGCAGCTGCTTCCAAACGTAGCCGTGTCAGCGCGCCCGAGGGAAGATCGCTCTCGAGCGCGAGGCGCAACGTGGCGAGTTTCTCTTTCAGGGACATATTCCGGGTCTCACATTTGCCGATTATCTGCCGGCGTTGATCGAACCTATTTGCGCGTCTGCACTTGACGATGGTAGGCGGCAGAAGGACATATGCTTCATTCCAAGGAGGAATGGCGATGAATCGGCTAGCAGCCATGGACGCGTTTGTGCGTGTCGTTGACACTGGATCCTTTACCGGGGCGGCTCGACAATTGCGGCTTGGGCAGCCGGCGGTTTCCAAGATGATTGCCCAACTGGAAGAGCGTGTCGGAGTAAAGCTCCTGCTGCGGACGACACAGGGGCTGACGCCGACTGAGGCCGGTGAAAACTTCTATGGACACGCCAAGCGGGCTGTCGAGGAGGCGGACGAAGCCGAACTGAAAGCAAGGGGATCCGGCGCTGCCCTGAGTGGTCGGCTGCGCATCAGCGGTGCGGTGACCTTCTCCAGGCTTTACGTTGTTCCCCGCCTGCCCAAGTTTCTATCGATGCATCCCGCCCTGGACATTGAAGTCTTTCTCGATGATCGGAACGTAGATCTCGTCGAAGCGGGCATCGATGTCGCCTTGCGTATGGGCGAATTGCAAGATTCCTCGCTGACGGCACGGAAAATCGGGCAAAGCCCCCGGGTGGTCGTAGGCTCGCCCGAGTATTTCGCGACTGCTGGCGAGCCAACGACGCCTGCAGAACTCGTTGCTCATGAGGCCGTCGTCTATGATCTTCGCGGGGGAGGAGCCGTCTGGACGTTCACACAAGGAACAGCCGAGAGTGCTGCTACCATCAAGGGCCGAGTCCGCTTGACGGCTGCCGAGGGCGTTCGGGAAGCGGTATTTGCAGGTATGGGATTGGCCGTCGCATCGGAATGGATGTTCGCGCCTGAGATAAAATCTGGCAAGGTCCGGCGAGTCTTGAATGATTGGCGGTTGCCGCCAGTTGACCTTTGGGCAGTCTTCCCGACCGGGCGAAACGTAAGTACAAAGGCACGAGCCTTCGTCAATTTCATCGAGCAGGAACTCACTCAGGATTTCCAAGATAACGCCTGGGAAGCTGACATGACCACAGGCTAACCGGCTTCTAAGGTAAGTGACCTCGGATAGACTTTGCGTTCGGCCTCGGCGTCAATTCAAGCGCCCGCTCTCAGCGAACCCAACGCGCTCGGTATTCCAGCTAGGAATGATTTTCATTCCAGTCACCTGTCTTACGCACATGCCTTCAAGATTCCATTTGTTGCCACAGCCGCCGTCATCCGGGCGGCGCCGAAAGGAGAAAATCGTGTCTAGTCTTGAAGGAAAAGTCGCAGTCGTCACCGGCGGGTCGAGCGGAATTGGCCTGGCAACCGCCAAGCGCTTTGTCGCAGAGGGCGCATATGTATTCATCACGGGTCGCCGCCAGGCCGAGCTTGAGAAGGCAAAGGCTGAAATCGGAAAGAACGTAACAACCGTTCAGGGCGACGTGCAGAATCTGGCTGACCTGGACAAGCTGTATGCACAGGTGAAGGCCGAGAAGGGCGTCGTTGATATCGTCTTCGCAAACGCCGGTTTCGTCGAGCATGCCCAGATCTTCGACCTCACCGAGGAGCACTACAACAAGACCATGGACATCAACGTCAAGGGTGTCGTGTTCACGGTTCAGAAGGCTCTGCCGCTCATGACCCGGGGTGGCTCCATCATCGTGAACGCCTCGGTTGTGGGTGTCAAAGGCATTCCGGCGCATGGCATCTACGCCGCGACGAAGGCGGGCGTCCGCGCACTGGTTCGCACCTGGGTTCAGGAACTGAAGAGCAAGGGCATCCGCGTGAATACTCTGAGCCCCGGTGCTACCGAAACTCCCATCATCCGCGGTCAATTCGACAGCGATGCAGCGTCCGAGGCCGCGAAGAAGGTCTTTGCTGAGGCTACGCCGCTCGGTCGTATCGGTCGTGCGGAAGAGCTTGCGAATGCAGCGTACTTCCTGGCGTCCGACGAGAGCAGCTATGTCAACGGCATCGACCTTCACGTCGATGGCGGCCTTGCACAGGTATAATCGGGAGCGCTGAGCAGACTACCTCAGCCTCGGATATCACCGGCCATCGAGGACTAGATGGCCGGTGAAACTGCCGCAGCGTTTGAACGCGGGCCGCCTTCGAGGATTATCAAATGCGAACCCGTTGTTGGCTTGCGCCGCGAGTTGCTCCTCGAGAATCGAGGCACGTCTTAGGGACCGTAACCCTCCTTAAACTTGACATTGCTGACCTCCCAACATCGGCGAGATGACTGGAACCGCTTTCCTCTGTGGTATTGGTTGCCATTGACTACCGCGCATCACGCACTCGTTACCTCCTCGCCTGTAACAAGGCTCTCTCCGCTTGCGAGTAGCTGACGTGCCCCAATGAAGAGGGGCGTCAACGAGCAACGGAGTACACGAATGTTGAAGACTTCCATCAGCGCCGCCCTTCTTGCCGGCGCAGTCACGTCCGCCCTCGCCACGATGGCAAGCGCCGCGCCACTGACCAAAGCCGAAGCCGCCGCCGCGGTCGCAGCTCACAAAGAGAAGTGCTACGGCGTTGCGCTCAAGGGCCAGAACGATTGCGCCGCCGGACCGGGCACGACCTGCCAGGGAACCTCCGTCAAGGACTTCCAGGGCAACTCCTGGAAGTTCGTTCAAGGCGGTACCTGCGCATCGCTTGAACTGCCTGGCGGCCGCCATGGTTCGCCGAAGCCGCTGACGCGCGACATCTAAACGGCAAAATCAGGAAAGCGGAGGCGAACATGGCCAACGTCAAGGTGACGACCGACCTTCCCATGGAGACGGAAAGCACCCTCCGCTTTCCGACGATTTCAGTTGCCGGACAGGCCGGCACCAGCTTCAAGCCAGAGCATCTCCTCTCAATCGCTGCGGAAGCTAGGCCCCAAGGCTTCTTCGAGGTCCACGCCGAGAACTACATGAGCGCCGGCGGCCCTTCCCACCGAGCTCTGGAAAAGGTGCGCCGCGACTATCCCATATCCCTCCACGGAGTCTGCATGTCGCTCGGTGGGCCGCAGCCGCTCGACAGGGCGCATCTTGGCCGCTTCAAGTCCCTCGTCGACCGCTACGAGCCGGCATTGGTCTCGGAACATCTGGCCTGGTCGACGCACGCGGGCACCTATCTCAACGACCTTCTGCCGCTGCCCTATACCAGCGCGACGCTGGCATATGTCTGCGATCATGTGGACGAGATGCAGAATGCGATCGGTCGTCCGATCCTGCTCGAGAATCCTTCGACCTATGTGCTTTTCGCGGAATCCTCGATGAGTGAGACCGACTTCATCCGGGAAATCTCCCTACGCACCGGATGCGGGCTTCTGCTCGACATCAACAACGTCTTCGTGTCTGCGACCAATCATGGTTATTCGGCACTGGAGTATCTGAAGAACTTCCCGCTGTCGAAAGTGGGCGAGATCCACCTCGCCGGCCATGCCGAACAGGAGGACGACGAAGGCGAACTCCTGCTCATCGACAGTCATGACGGGCCGGTGGCCGATGCGGTCTGGCAGCTCCACGAAATCGTCATAAACAGCTGCGGGTCGATCCCGACGCTGATCGAGTGGGACAGCAAAATCCCCGATTGGCCGGTGCTTCGGGCCGAAGCGCTCGCCGCACAGGCGATTCTCGACAGACACGCGGTTCGAAGGAAGACGTCCCATGCCGTCGGCTGAAGTCATAAAGATCAGCCGGGAGTTGCCGGATTTCGCCGGCCAGTTCTCGGCCCCGCTGCTGGTGCCCGACGCCCCGGCGCCGGCACTCGTGTCGGGTCCGCGCGGCAAGCAGGCGGACAAGCGCTACAATGTCTACCGCAACAACGTTACGGTCAGCCTCATCGAGGCGCTCGCCTCCATCTTTCCGGCCGTCCAGCGCATCACCGGGCCGGAGTTCTTCCGCGCCATGGCGCGCTTCCATATCCGCGAGACGCCACCGCGCTCGCCGCTGCTGTTCGAATACGGCCGGGAGTTTCCGGCCTTCATCGACCGGTACGAGTACGCGCAGGACATGCCATGGCTTGGCGACGTGGCGAGGATCGAGCGCGCTTGGCTGGATTCCTATCATGCAGCGGACGCCCCGATCCTGCGAGGGGAAGAGCTTGCAAGCGTTTCACCGGACCGGCTCGGAGACCTGAGGTTCAAGCCGCATCCGGCTACGCGTGTGATTTCGTCGGAAGATCCCGCCGTGACCATCTTCGCCATGAACCGAAACGCGAGACCCGTCGGCCGGGTTGAAGACCTTCCAGAAGATGGCCTGATCACGCGCGTGGCGGACGAGGTCGTCATCCGCCTTCTCCGGCCGGGGGGCGCAGCCTTTCTTAACAGTCTTGTCGCCGGGGCGTCGCTTGGAACGGCGGCTGCAGCGGGACTGGACGCCAATCCCAACTTCGACCTGTCCGGAATGATCGGACAGATGATCGACGCCGGCGCCTTTTCCAATATCGAGATGGAGACCTCAGATGTCGAACACGCTTGATTCCCTGCCCGATCGCGGCGCCTTCTCTTTCTTGGCAAGGCTGGTGGCGACAGCCAGCGGGCTCGTCCGGGCCGCCGCTCAGCCCGACTTCGTCCAAGCTGTCGTCCGCATGGCGCTTGCCGTGCCCTTCTGGCGATCAGGCATTCTCAAATGGGACGGCTTCCTTCAATTGAACGACACCGCTGTCGATCTCTTCACACAGGAATTCATGCTGCATCTTCCGGGCGGCCCGTATCCTTTCCCCGCGCCGGCGACGATGGCGTTTCTGTCGGGATGCGGCGAGATCGTCTTCTCCACGCTTCTCGTTTTAGGCTTGGGGACGCGCTTTGCAGCTCTTGGTTTGCTGTTTATGACGCTCGTCGTCGAACTCACCGTTCCTGACGGCTGGCCCATCCACATCACTTGGGCGGCGATGGCGCTTTCGATAATGCGATGGGGGCCGGGCCGGCTGTCGCTCGACCATCTGATTGCGCGGACAGCGGGAGCTCCCAATCTTTAGAATGAACGTCGGTCCTGGCTATAGTCTCGTCGTCTGGCTCAAAATCGAGCCGGGCGGCCTTTGCGTTTTGTTGCCGCGCTGCCCCTTGCCGTTTGTTCTACAATGCGCTCAATAGGCGCCGACGTCCGCCTCGCCTCCATTGCCGTGTAAGCAGAATTTTCGAGGCGACCGTAACAAACACGTGGCCGCGCGCGTAGGGGTTAATGGCGGATGAAATATTCGGCCCGTGAAGAGGAATGGGCAGCCTGGATGCGCGCGGCGATGGCCGGCGACACCCAGGCCTACGACCGATTCCTGAAGGCCGTGACACCATATCTCCGGTCGATCGCCCGGCGGCGGTGCGATCAGTTCGGTGCTCCGCCGAGCGAGGTCGAGGACGTGGTGCAGGAAGTTCTACTAGCAGTGCATCTCAAACGCGGAACCTGGGACGTTTCGCGCCCGATCGGCCCGTGGCTGTCGACCATTGTGCGAAACAAGCTCGTCGATAGCCTTCGCCGGCGTGGCCGACGTTCTAGCGTGCCCATAGAGGATGTCATGGAGACGCTCGAAGCGGATCATCGTGACGAGCGAGCGGACCGCGTCGATGTCGATCGCATGCTGGAGGGGCTTAGGAATCCGCAGCGCGACATCGTGCGTTCCATCTCGATCGGCGGCGCTGGTATCCGGGAGACGGCCGAGCGGCTACATATGACAGAAGGCGCCGTGCGGGTGGCGCTGCATAGGGCACTGAAAGGGCTGGCGGCCCTCTATCGGAGCGAAGCACGTGAAAACGGATGACTTGATCAACCTGCTTGCAAACGATGCGCGCGTGCGTGTCCGCTTCGGTCGCGCATTCCTGATCGCGCTGGCCGTCGGGGTGCTGGTATCCGCCGTCCTGCTGCTGTCCACGATCGGCGTCCGTTCTAACATGGAACAGGCCATTCAGACGCCACGCGTCATGTTCAAGATCGGCCTGACCCTGCTTCTTGCGATCGTCACCACAAGGGTGGCATTCAGGATCGGGAGACCGGACGCTTCAGTCCGATCAGCGGCGATGGCGCTGGCCTTACCACTCGTGATTCTTGCCGTCGGGATTTTTACCGAGCTTCTGGCAGTTCCTCAGGACGCGTGGAGACCGAGCATGATGGGGCACTTCTCGGGGTTCTGCCTGTTCTTCGTTCCGACACTTTCGATCGCCCCCCTTGCATGCATCCTGTACTCGCTCAAGCAGGGTGCTCCGAAAAACCCGGGAGCGGCGGGCGCCGTGGCAGGTCTCGCCGCGGGAGGCATCGCCGCTGCCATCTACGCTTGGCACTGCCCTGACGACAGTCCGCTATTTCTGGCAACCTGGTATTCCATCGGGATCTCGATCGCTACCATGGCCGGATTTCTTGTAGGACGGCGAATTCTTCGCTGGTGAGACTGAGATGTTCTTCGGCATCGCTTGATGTCAAACAGAACGCGTTGACAAGAACCTCCTCCGGAGTAGCATCTCATACCAGTGCCATGGTCGAACCAAGATCCGATTAAACGCATCATCGCCACAGGTTGATCCTGTCGAGGGTTGAGCAATGGGACTGTCCTGGCAACAAGGTCCGCTATCTCCAGGAGCAATTGGCCGGTTTCTTCTGCCAGAACCGCTGCCAGAGAGACTATTGTACGCCGAACGGCTCCGCCGGCGCATGCGCGTGCGCTTTGGCGGCGCCTGGATCGCCGATAGCGAAAACGTCGTCCTGCTGTTCGAACCGGGGCGTTATCCCGTGGCTTACTTTCCCGAGAGCGACATCTCTCCTGACGCCCTCCAGCGTACGGAGCATACCACTCGGCATCGCGACCTAGGGCTCACGGCTTGGTACACGGTACGGCTAGGCGACCAGAGTGCTCAGCGGGGCGCTTGGCAGCATGTCGAACTGCCAGAACACGCGAAAGAGTTGCAGCGGCGGGTGGCTTTTGCGTGGCCGGCGATGGACGCTTTCTACGAGGAAGACGAACGTATCCTCGGCCATGCCGCCGACAGTTACCATCGGATCGACATCCGACAGACGTCCCGTAAGCTGATCGTTCGTCAGGGAGACCGCATCATTGCCGACACGGAAAAGCCACTCGCGTTGTACGAGTCAGGCTTTGCGCCGCGATGGTACGTCCCACGCGCCGACGTGGACGAATCCGCCTTGACTGCTGTGGAACTCAAGACCTTCTGCCCTTACAAGGGGCTGTGCAGCTACTATGACATCGGCGACGCCAAACGGGCTGCGTGGTCTTATCGGGAGGCCTACCGCGAGGTCAACCGCATCTCCGACTTCGTGTCGTTTGAGCCCGACATCCTTTCGGTTCAGCTCGATGGGGTTCAGCTTCGTCTTGAGCCGGGTCAGTCTGTGGTTCCTCACGGGCCCGATCGCGACCTCACCGTCGATGAGGCGCTGCCTCCGCATACGCGCTCATGACAGGCGTACGCGATGCTGACCCACGTTTCGCCAAGATAAGAGGTGAGGGGAGGCTGCCAGCCGCCAAGAGAGCAAGGGTGCTATGGCTCAACTATTATCGGTAAATGTCGGACTTCCGCGCGACATCGAGTGGAAAGGCCGCACAGTACATACAGGGATATGGAAGAAGCCGGTGAACGGCCGCTGTCGGGCCGGTAAGCTGAATCTTGAAGGAGATGGGCAGGGCGATCTCGCCGGGCATGGCGGGGAGCAGCGCGCCGTTTTCGTCTATCAGATCGAATCCTATCGATATTGGCAGGAGCAGTTGAAACGGACTGACTTCGTGCACGGCGAGTTCGGCGAGAACTTCACCATCGAAGGCTTGCCCGACGATACCGTTTGCATCGGCGATCGCTATCAGATCGGAAGCGCGCTGTTTGAGGTCACTCAGCCTCGCGTCACCTGCTATCGCGTCGGTATCCGCACGAACGAGCCCCGAATGCCCGCGTTGCTGACCGGCAGTGGGCGGCCGGGATTTTACTTCCGTGTGTTGCAGGAAGGAATGGTGGGCGCCGGCGACGAGATCATCAAGGTGGGAGAAGCCAAGGAGCGCATGACCGTTGCGGAGATCAACGCGCTCCTCTATTCGCCCAACCACCCGCGCGACCAACTGAAGCGGGCGATCGCGATAGAAGCCCTTTCACCGGGATGGCGTTCCTCGTTCGAGGCCCTCTTGCAGAGCGGAACCTCTCCCGCCGAGAGTGGCAATGCTGGTCTTATACCGGCGGCTGCGGCACACCCCGTCAAATCAGGATTTCGGCGGCTGGTTGTGACATCAACCGATCAGGAATCTGCGGATGTGCTCTCGCTGACGATGAAGAACTCGGACGGCCAACCGTTGCAGATGGCGCTACCAGGTCAGTACGTCGTCCTGCGTCTGCAAGGAGCGGGCGGATCACCGCTCTATCGCAGTTATTCACTCTCTGGTTCTCCTTCAACGAAGGAATATCGCATCAGTGTCAAACTTGAGCCGAACGGAGCGGCCGGAGCCTATCTGAAGGAGCATGTCAGGGTTGGCGATGTTCTCGACGTCAGCCTGCCGCGGGGTAACTTTCTTCTACAACCCGGAGAGCGGCCAATTATACTGATCAGCGCGGGGATCGGCGCGACGCCACTGCTTGCAATGCTGCATGAGTTGGCTGGCACGCGATCGGCAAGGCAACTCATGTGGATCCATGGAGCTCGCGATCGCGAGCATCATCCCTTCGCCGGCGAGGTTCGTCGGCTCATGCGAGCGCTTCCACACGGCCGAAGTGTTATTTATCACAGCAGACCTGGACTGGACGAGAAAACGAGCGAAGATTTCGATGCGGCAGGGCACCTGTCGCTATCGGTCTTGAGAGAGATCGGCGTCCCTCAAGATGGGGATTTTTACCTATGCGGGCCTGCATCTTTCATGTCGGAGATGAAGGGGGCGCTTGCAAGCCTCGGAGTCCCGCCTACTCGGATTTACCTCGAAGTTTTCGAGGGAAGCGAACCGCTGACGCCGGGCGTCGTCCGCGCGGCAACGCGGCCTCCCCATGTTCCCGAAAACGATGCGAAAACCGGTCCGCTCGTCTCATTCGCGCGCAGCGGGATTGCCGCGCATTGGGATGGCTCGTTATATCAAAGCATTCTGGAATTGGCGGAAGCGTGTGACGCGCCGGTGCGCTGGTCCTGTCGTACCGGCGTCTGTCACAACTGCGAGAGCGGGCTCATCTCAGGCGCCGTAAGCTACATGCCCGATCCACTTGATCCACCGGCGAGTGGAAACGTTCTGATCTGCTGCTCCCGGCCGCAGAACGACGTCGTGGTCGACATTTGACGAGGTCAGACGTGGCCGCGTTCCTGCAAGATCCAGGTGTTGCCATCCGGATCGGCAAAGTCGGCAAAGCTGGCGTAGTCGCGACGCTGCGGATCCAGTCCTTCGCTCCACCCGCCTGCCCAGGCTTCCACCGGGCTCTTGTGCCGCATCTTCCCGACCGCGACACCGCGACTGATCAGCTCCCGGCGCCCGGTCTCGAGGTCATCGGTAACGAGGTAGAGATTATGCACGCGGTCAGACGAGGCTGCGGCAACCAACTGCACGGAGCATGCCGATCCGGGCGGCGTAAGCTGGACAACGCGGAACGCAGGCGAGGGGCGGTAGTCGACGTCCAGGTTGAAGCCGGCCTGCTCCGTGTAGAAGGCAAGAGCGCGATCGATATCCGTGACAGGCAGCGGAACAACCTCCAGCATAAGCATCGTTGGCCCCCAAAGCTTGCAACGAATGTTCGGCGTTGCAGTGCTCAACAGCCGTCAGTCTATCGCGAAGGTTATGATCGGTCCATTCCGAAGCCGAAGCACAATTCGGTGGCGCAACTGCCCGCATGGAGACAGGGGCCTATCTGCTAGGAGCCTGAGGCCGCACGTACAAGATCAGAGCGCAGCAAATCAATCCAAATCCGATCAGGGGAACGAACGGCGATATCAAGGCCGCGGCCACGAATATTGCGAGCGCGGCAATCGACCGGCGCCGGGCCAGGCGACGGGCCTTTTCGGGCATTTTGGTTGGATCAGCCTGAGCGAAGACTTCCCTTTCAAAGCCCAGATAAGCCACTTCGACAAATACGAAAATCGCGGCGTAAACCGCGACGGGCGCTGGGGCCAGATGTGATCGCGCCAACCAGGCAGTGGCAAACGGAAGTAGCGACACCGCGAACAGATGGACGAAGTTGATCCAAATCAACCGCGGCGTCGCATCTTGAACAAACCGCAATAGATGATGGTGGTTCACCCAGATGATCGCAACGAAGAAGTAGCTCACGCCATAGCCGATGATCGTCGGCCAGAGCGGCGCGAGAGAATCGAAACTCGAATCTTCGGGAGCTTTAAGTTCCAGGGCCATGATCGTGATGATCACCGCCATGACCGCATCCGAAAAGGCGGCAAGGCGATCGGCCGTTATCCTTTGATCATGCATGCCCTAATCCTCCCATATAAAGGCGACGAATTCATCTGTTTGTCGGATATTCTCCATGGCTTCCTAGTAAAGCCCGTCGATTGATAAACTCTCCGCGTCTCCAAGCAAAGCGCATCAGGGCAGCCAGGCAGAGCCAGTTCTGGGCTAAAAAAGAGTCGACCTTCCGAGAAGCCCGACCGCGATCGTCGTCCAGCCAAGGCATTGGACAGACAAGGCTCGCGCCGGCGCTACTTCCAACGTAGGTCCTAGTGCACGGTCTAATGCGGCGAAACTGGTGGGCCCACCCAGCCGAACAGCCAAGCAAGCAGAAACGCCAGTGCCACGGCCAAAGCTATCAATATCCACACGCCCAAGGTACGCCGTGGAGGTCTGCCGGAATATCGATCAGGATCGCTCATTGATCACTCCCGAAGTGTTCGGGAAACGGTGACCGCGCGGGCGCCACGACGAAGGGTCATTCATCGCTGGCGGTTAACAGGAAGACCGCCGCGCGGCCATGCTGATAACCGGTCAACACCGGCAGACGTTCCAGTCTGCTAGCGTACCGAAAAAAACCGGCCGGAAGGGGCGATTTGTGATGAAGAATGAGGCCGCGCGGCTCTGGTTCGAACACAAATCCCACGCCAATAGCACGGTGGGAATATACGCGGCGTCCCGTGTCTCCGCTTGAGTTCGAGCTCTACCGGATGCGCTGACGGGCCCCGGAAATGAGGTTCTCGGTTTCTCTTGAACTAACTCCCTGGATGAGAGCGACATTGCGACCCGCGCCATAGGGCATCGCGCTCCACTCAGATTATACCCATAGAGTATGAAGTTTAACTTTTTTAGTTTTGGACCAGCCAAGTCCAGAACGCTAGTTTCCATGGACCGCTAGGAGAGTAAGACAGTGACGGCTGACATCAGCATCCTTGCAATCGAAGCTATTATACTCGATTTGCCCATCGTACGCCCGCACCGCTTGTCGATGACGACCATGAATCGACAGAGCATGACGATCGTTCGGGTGCGTTGCTCGGATGGCGTCGAGGGCGTGGGGGAGGGAACCACGATTGGCGGCCTTGCCTATGGGCCAGAAAGCCCGGAAGGCATCAAGCTGACGATCGACCAGTATATCGCCCCTTGTCTAATCGGCGCCGATGCCACCCGTATTCAGCTGGCCATGAGCAAAGTCGGCAAATCGGTCAAAGGCAACAACTTTGCGAAATGCGCTGTCGAAACCGCCCTGCTCGACGCCCATGCCCGCCGCCTCAACGTTCCCTTGTCGGAACTCCTCGGAGGTCGCCAGCGCGACCGCCTGCCAGTGGCTTGGACGCTCGCTTCGGGAGACGCCGGCCGCGACGTCGCCGAAGCACAGCAGATGCTGGACCTGAAGCGGCACAAGCATTTCAAAATAAAGATCGGCCGCAAGTCGATTGACGAAGACATAGGCCATGTCGCGCAGATCAGGAAGGCTTTGACGGACAACGCGACCGTGCGTGTCGACGTCAACATGGCATGGCGCGAACGTGAAGCGATCAATGCCGTGGCCGCTCTTGCAGATGTTGGCTGCGTATTGGTGGAGCAGCCCGTATCCGGTATTGCACCCCTCGCGCGGGTTGCCCGCGCCTCCTCGATCGCCTTGATGGCCGACGAGGCCCTGGTCGGTCCGCAGAGTGCGCTCGAAGCAGCGTCGGAGCGGGCTGCGGACGTCTTCTCGATAAAGATAGAACAGGCAGGTGGACTGTTTGCGGCATGGCAGGTGATCGCAGTCGCCGCGGCGGCCGGGATCGGCATTTATGGTGGCACCATGCTCGAGGGACCCATCGGGACAATCGCAGCGGCACATCTGTTTGCGGGCGTCGAAGACTTGCAATGGGGCACGGAACTCTTCGGACCGCTACTTCTAACCGAGGAAATTCTGACCGAGCCGCTCGTTTATCGCGACTTCGAGCTTGAGTTGCCTGACGGCCCCGGTCTGGGCGTCACCCTGAACGAAGCAGCAATAGATCGGTTCAGGCGCGATGCCCAGCCGGTCCCCAATCTGCGTATGGCGAGGTGAACGCGATGCTGTTCCATGTTGAAATGACTGTCAATCTCCCGCACGACCTTCCCAAGGATGTGGCCGACAACCTCAAGGCAACAGAGAAGGCGCGGGCGCAAGAACTGCAGCGGTCGGGCAAGTGGCGTCACCTTTGGCGGATCGCCGGCCGATACGCGAATGTCAGCGTCTTCGACGTCAGCGACACCGCCGAGCTGCACGACATTCTTTCCACACTGCCGCTGTTTCCGTTCATGGCCATCGAGGTCACACCATTGTGCAGGCACCCATCGGCGATCGCAGAAGATTCAAACTGATCGAGACGACGGCCGTCAGCCCCAGGGTTGCCAGCCTGAATGAATACACGGTGGCCCCAACATTTTGTCAGGCTACCCAGCCACAGGAGGAGAAAATGGCAAAAGGTATCATCGAAAGACGTGTTATCGAGGATCTGGCAAGTCGTGCCAGCGGGCTCGACATCCAGGGCGGTGACCGGCGCCTCAAGGAGATCATGAATCGGCTTCTCGTCGATCTGTTCCAGGCCATCGATGACCTCGACATCAGCATGAATGAAGTCTGGAGTGCCGTTGGCTACCTCGGTGCGGCCGGCCGGAACAACGAACTCGGGCTCATTGCGCCGGGTATCGGACTTGAACACTTCCTCGATCTCCGACTCGACGAAGCCGAGCGCCGAGCCGGGCTTGCCGGTGGTACGCCGCGGACGATCGAAGGTCCGCTTTATATTGCCGGCGCCCCGATCTGTCACGGAACCGGGCGCCTCGACGACGGATCGGACGAGGGCGAAGTCCTGTTCATGCAGGGTCAGGTGCGCGACCAGAACGGCAAGCCGGTTCCAGGCGCGATCGTCGACGTCTGGCACGCCAATACCCGCGGGAACTACTCGCATTTTGACCCGCAGCAAGCGCCGTACAATCTTCGTCGCCGCATCGAGACCGATACCCAGGGCCGCTATCAATTCCGTACGATCATGCCGAGCGGGTATTCCACGCCTCCGGGTGGCTCGACCGAGCAGCTTCTGTCCGCGATCGGCCGCCATGGGAACCGCCCGGCGCACATCCACTTCTTCGTTGAAGCCCCAAGTTTCCGCCAGCTCACGACGCAGATCAACATCGAAGACGATCCCTACCTCTTCGACGACTTCGCTTTTGGTACACGTGACGACTTGATCCCCCCAGTCGCCCGCATCAGCGATCCGAAGCTGATGGCCGAAAAGCAGGTGCAGAACCCCTATGCGTCGATCGACTTCGATTTCGTGCTGACGCCAGCTGCGGAAGGCCTGGTCGATACGATCGTCGAACGCGAACGCGTAGTGGCCTAACGTCAGATCAATATCCATGGGAGGCGTCTGAGGAGGCGCCTTGCCAGACGCCAAAGGAGGAGAGCCATGCTCGACACGAACGCGAATGATCGCATTGAGGAAAAACTCTACAACGCTGTTGTCGACGATGCAGATGCGGGCACGTATCGGTGCCGCCGCGACATCTTCACGGACCCCGATCTATTCGAGCTCGAAATGGAGCATATCTGGGAGGGAAACTGGATTTATCTTGCTCACGAGAGCCAGATTCCGAACCCAAACGACTATCTAACCGGCTATATCGGGCGTCAGCCAATTGTGATTTCTCGGGATCGCGGCGGCATACTGCACTGCTTCCTGAATGCCTGTTCGCATCGGGGCGCCCAGATCTGCCGCCACAAGCGTGGCAACAAGGCGACGTATACTTGTCCGTTCCACGGATGGTCCTTCTCCAACACCGGCAGGCTACTGAAGGCAAAGGACCAGGATGGCGCGGGATATCCCGAACAGTTTAACAAGAACGGCTCCCACGACCTGACCAAGGTTGCCCGGTTCGAGAACTACCGCGGCTTCCTGTTCGGAAGTCTCAACGCTGACGTCTTGCCCCTCGAAACGCATCTCGGCGAGGCGCGGAAAATCATCGATATGATCGTAGACCAATCGCCCGACGGCCTCGAGGTGCTGCGCGGCAGTTCCACCTATGTCTATGACGGGAATTGGAAGTTGCAGACCGAAAACGGTGCCGATGGTTACCATGTTTCATCTGTGCATTGGAACTACGCCGCAACCACCAACCACCGCAAGGATGCGATCGCCGCTGCCGCGGGCCAGGATGTTACCCGCGCGATGGATGCCGGAAACTGGGCGAAGCAGGGCGGTGGTTTTTATTCCTTCGAGCATGGCCATCTCTTGCTCTGGACACGCTGGAGCAACCCTGAGGATCGGCCGCTGGCAGAGAAGCGTGATGAACTTACGGGGCGCTTCGGCCAAGCCTGGGCGGACTGGATGATCGACCGATCGCGAAATCTCTGCCTCTATCCAAACGTCTATCTGATGGACCAATTCTCCTCACAGATCCGGATGTATCGCCCGATCGCCGTCGATAAAACAGAGGTGACGATCTACTGCATTGCCCCGAAGGGTGAAAGTGCAGATGCGCGTGCGCGCCGCATTCGTCAGTATGAGGATTTCTTCAACGCAAGTGGCATGGCAACTCCCGATGACCTGGAGGAATTCCGATCCTGCCAGATTGGATATCAGGCGCGTCATGCGGCTTGGAATGATCTTAGCCGAGGTGCGACACATTGGATTGACGGCGCCGACGAAGGCGCGGCTTCCATCGGCTTGAAGCCATTGCTGTCCGGCGCCAAAACCGAAGACGAAGGTCTCTTCGTTATCCAGCATGGCTACTGGAGAGACGCATTGGCGAAGGCGATCGGGCGCGACCCGTCGCGCTGAATGTTGCGAGGCCAGCAGAGCCGCTCCTCGCCGTCATTTCGAAATATCCAGATTGAGCGGGCTGAGGAGCGGTCCGCCGGAGGAGATGTCATGACTATTTCACGCCAGAAGGTCGAGGAATTCCTCTATCGCGAGGCCCGTTATCTTGACGACCGCGACTGGGACAACTGGCTCGCCCTTTATGCACCGCATGTCGAATTCTGGATGCCGGCATGGGACGATGACGACAAGCTGACCGAGGATCCGGAGTCCGAAATCTCGCTGATGTATTACGCCAGCAAGCAGGGGCTTGAAGATAGGGTGTTTCGGATCCGAACGGATCGGTCGAGCGCCACAAGCCTGCCGGAACCCCGCACGGTGCATCACATCTCAAATGTCGAGATCCTGTCTCAGACCGAAGATCGCGTTGAGATCCGCTTCAACTGGATGACGCAGAGCTTCCGCTACAAGACGACCGACACACACTTTGGCACTACTTTCTATACGCTCGAAGTCGCGGGCGAAGAGATGAAGATCGCCCGAAAGAAGATCGTCCTCGTCAACGATTACATCCATCACGTCATCGACATCTATCACGTCTGAAGTCCGAGGAGGTTCCGACGATGCCCAGGATTGCCCTTAATTTCGAAGACGGCGTTACACGTTTCGTCGAATGCGTCACGAACGAACGCCTGGTCGACGCAGCGTACCGCGCGCGGCTCAATATTCCGATGGATTGTCGCGATGGCGTCTGCGGAACCTGTAAATGCCACTGCGAATCCGGCAGCTATGACATGGATTCCTATATTGATGAAGCGCTCACGGACGACGAAGCGGCGCAGGGTTTTGTGCTTGCCTGCCAGATGCGGCCGCGCAGCGATTGCGTCGTCAACATTCCAGCGACATCGGCGCTATGCAAGAGCGGGGCCCTGACCTTCGCAACCCAACTCGCCGACGTCCGCCGGCTTTCCGATACAACGATCGGCTTCACACTCGCGCTTGAGGAGCCTGACAGCCTTTCGTTTCTGCCGGGACAATACGTGAAGGTCTCGGTTCCGGGCACGGAGCAAAGCCGGGCATATTCCTTCTCCTCCCGGCTCAGTGACGGTCGTGTCGATTTCCTGGTTCGCAATATTCCAGGGGGGCTGATGTCCACCTATCTTTCGGAGCAGGCCACACCTGGCGACCAACTGACGATACACGGGCCGTCCGGCGCCTTTTATCTTCGCGACCTCAATCGCCCGGCGATGTTCCTTGCCGGGGGGACTGGCCTGGCGCCATTCCTCGCCATGCTCGACCACCTGCACGACAAGGGCGATTCAACGCCGCCCATCCGATTGCTCTACGGCGTCACCAGGGATGCCGACATGGTCGAGGTCGGCAGGCTCGAGGAGTTCGCCGCGGCACTCCCCAACTTCACCTTCGATGTCTGCGTCGCCGATGCCGCGAGCACCGCCGACCGCAAAGGCTTCGTTACCGACCATCTCGGACCGGAAGATTTTCATGGTGGCGACAGCGATGTTTATCTGTGCGGCCCGCCGCCTATGGTCGAAGCCGTGCGAAAGCACTTCGACATAATCGGCATCAAGCCGGCGTCCTTCCATTATGAAAAGTTCAATGCTTCCGAGGCAGCGTGATGAGGTCGGACCGCTTTGCCGAGAAGGTGATGGTTGTGACCGGTGCAGCCCAGGGCATCGGGCGCGAGGTGGCGGTCCGCGCCGCGGCCGAGGGCGCGCGCCTCGCACTTATCGACCGGTCTGATCACGTTCACAAGGTTGCAGGGCGCATCGAGGCCGCCGGTGGCACCGCGACCGCCATTCTGGGCAACCTGGAGAATTGGGATGGCGCCCAACGGGCCATTGCCCATGCAGAGCAACACTTCGGCCGCATCGACGTTCTCGTGAACAATGTCGGTGGGGCGATATGGATGCGGCCATTCGAGTACTTTGACGAGCGGCAGATCGAGGCGGAAATCAGGCGTTCGCTGTTTCCGACGCTATGGTGCTGTCGCGCCGTTCTGCCGTCGATGATCAAGTCGGGCCGCGGTATCATCGTAAACGTCTCGTCGATTGCCACACGCGGGATCAATCGCGCGCCATATTCAGCGGCAAAGGGAGCCGTTAACGCCCTGACCGTTGCGCTTGCCATGGAGAATGCAGAGCGCGGAATCCGGGTGAACGCGATCGCACCAGGCGGCACCGTAGCGCCGCAACGCGTCATACCTCGCAACAGCGATGACCAGACGGAAGACGATCGGCGTTGGATGGAAGAGGTCGTGCAGCAGACGACGCAATCCAGCCTGATGAAGCGGTACGGTACGCTTGAAGAGCAGGCGAATGCGATCTTGTTTTTGGCATCGGAGGAGGCGTCCTACGTGACTGGAACCATCCTTCCAGTCGGCGGCGGCGATACCGGATAAATGCCTGAATGGAAACTTCGTTGGCCGAGGAAAATCGGTGAACGGCAAGCCAATCCAAGGGAGGAACTATTATGCAGCGGAGAATTGTCGATGTTCAGGAGGTGTTCGATGCGCACCCCTTATCGAACTACCAGAAGATCGTGATTGTACTGTGCTTTCTTGTTGCCGCTCTAGACGGCTTTGATACGGCAGCCGTGGGATTTATCGCGCCCATGCTGAAGGCTGAATGGGGCGTGTCGCCGGTTGAATTGGCCCCCCTTTTCGCCGCAGGCCTGTTCGGCCTCATGACGGGGGCATTTATCTTCGGACCGCTTTCTGACCGGATCGGCAGAAAGCCGGTACTCTTGGTAACCACCGTGTTCTTCGGCCTCGCCACCTGTGCATCGACCTTTGCCACAGATATCCAGATGCTGACGGCCATGCGCTTCATCACCGGACTTGGTCTTGGCGGGGCGATGCCGGCATCGGTGACAGTCACCGCTGAAATCAGCCCTCAGGCAAGGCGAGCCACCCTCGTGACAATGATGTTCTGCGGCTTCACCATTGGGTCGGCTGCGGCGGGACTGGCCGCTTCGCATATCATGGCCGTTTGGGGCTGGCAGGGGCTTCTTGCCCTTGGCGGCGTGCTGCCCCTCCTGCATTTCCTTCTCCTGTGGGCATTGCTGCCTGAATCGCCACGCTATCTCGCACGTCACGGTGCTGCGCCCGACAGGATCGCCGCATTGCTGAAGCGCCTGGTGCCAGCAGCCAATCTTGAACAGACGGAGTTTGCCGTTCCCGTTCGTGCCCCCGGATCGCCCGTCCGGCAGTTGTTCGGACAGGGATTGGCCATGGGCACCTTCCTGATCTGGGTGACCTTCTTCATGAGCCTGCTGGTCTTTTATTTGCTATCGAGTTGGTTGCCGCTTCTGATCACGTCCGCCGGCTTCTCCATGGGAAGCGCTTCTGCAATGGGTGCGATGCTTGCGATGGGTGGTACCATCGGCGCCATCGTGATCGGGAGAATGATGGATGCCTTCGAGCCCCACAAGGTGTTGGCCGGAGCCTACATCGTGGCTAGTCTTTTTGTTGTCATCCTCGGCCACGCCGCGACGGTGCCGTGGCTCCTCGTCGTCGCGATCTTCGGCGCCGGTTTCGGGGTCGCGGGAGCACAGGTCGGAATCAACGCGCTCGCTGCCGGCTATTACCCGACCGAAAGCCGCGGTACCGGTGTCAGTTGGGCGCATGCGGTGGGTCGTACAGGGTCCATTTTGGGATCGGTGACTGGAGGCGTCCTACTGTCGCTTGGCTGGGACCTTTCCACGGTCTTCGCCGTTGCTGCGCTACCGGCCCTGGTCGCTGCATTGGCAATGCTTGCAAAGGCGCCGCGGTCTACCCGCACAGCCGCCCAAACTTCGCCGTCGAGAGCCGAATGAACGACATGCTCATCGACCTCGACGATCTCACCATGTACCTGCGGGCAGATGGCCCGCAGGAGGCACCGGTTCTCTTGATGCTACACTCGCTTGGAACAGATCATGGGGTCTGGGATCCGCAGGCAGAGGTGCTTTCTCAATATTTCCGCGTCCTCCGCCCCGATCTGCGTGGCCATGGCAGGTCCTCCGCTACCCCAGGCCCCTACAGCATCGAGGGTCTGGCTCTGGATATATTGTCCGCGATGCATCGGCTGGGTATCAGGCGTGCGCATGTCGTCGGCCTGTCCATCGGAGGCATGGTCGCTCAGGCTCTGGCAGCGGCTGCACCTGACGTTGTCGCTTCGCTTGTGCTTTCTGACACCGCCACTTCAATTCCCCCTGCTAGTCTCTGGCGAGATCGGGCCAGGACTGTCCGTCTGTCGGGCATGACTGCGATCGTTGATGCCGTTCTTGCCCATTGGGTAACGCCGGCTTTCCTCGATGCTCCGGAAACCCGGCGGCTCAGGTCAATGCTCTTGAATACGGCACCAGAAGGATATGCAGCGGCGGCCGAAGCAATCGCCGATGCGGACCTTTCAACAAAAATTCAAGGGTTGCGAATTCCGGCGTTGATCCTCGTCGGTGACCAGGATACCGCAACCCCGATATCGAGTGCGAAGCAGCTCGCCGACAGCATTCCTGGGGCGCAGTTCAGGCTGATAAAAAACGCTTCCCACATACCGACGTTCGAACGTTCGCAAGACGTTACAAAATTGATCCAGAACTTCCTCTGTGGGCACCTGGAGACGAGGCAAGAAAGCGCCCTTGAAACAAAGTAGATCGCTGCAGTGGACAGGGAGAAGATCTGATAGGTTCGCCATCCGATTGCTTGTCCTCCACCTTGCTGTGATCGGTGCGAGATCATCCTCAGTGTGACGACGGTAAGCGAATATTTGATAGTTGCAGCCATGGCGGGTTAGCGGCGTACATCTCACTGATTAGCTGCTTGACTTGCTTGATCCTTCCATTCGCGTCGGCGCGCCGGTAGCTCATGATGATCGGGGACGTTGCGTTTTCATCCGCGATCATCCTGTAGCAGACATCATCCGGCCTCTGCCTTTGCGAGGCGGCGGGAATGATGCAGAGTCCCATGCCCGCCGCGACCATGCCCAACGCGGCCTGGATTTCTCGAACTTCCTCCACCGAAGCGGGAACGACATCCAACTCGCCAAGGAGGTTCAAGATTTCATCGGCAAAGCTTGGCCGGGGTGTCGAAGGATAGACAATCAAAGGTTCATCCTGCAGCTCGATGAGCGCGATCGGGTCCTTCGGTAGTGATTTTGCATGTCCTTTCGGCAAAGCTACGACCAGTCGCTCTTCACGAAGCGTCAGTCGCTCCACCTCGCGATCGTTGAAGCGAACCCGGCCGAAACCAACGTCGATTCGCCCATCCTTCAATGCGGTGACCTGTTCCGTCGACATCATTTCGCTGATCTCTATGTCCAGTTCCGGCCACTGAGCGCGCATGCGTCGGACAAGGTCCGGAATACCACCATAGAGCGTCGAGCCGACGCAGCCGATGACGAACCGTTCACGTTGCGACCGGCCAATCCGCTGGGTTTGTTCCTTGATATGATCGATATTGACAAGCGTCCTCGTCGCTTGTTGATAGAGAAATCGTCCTGCTTCAGTGAGAGAGAGAGGTCGTTTCGACCTATCGAGGAGATTGACGCCAAGCTCTTCCTCCAGCTGCTGAATCTGACGGCTAAGTGGTGGCTGGGCAATATGCAGTTTGTCCGCCGCGCGCGAAAAATTCTGCTCGCGGGCGACTGCAACGAAATATCGAAGCTGGCGCAGATCCACGCTACTATACCTCCTCGGTATGGAAATCGACCATTATAGTTTTGGACCGGATTTAACGCGAGAGCTAGTGTTCTTCTCCCAAGGGAAAGCGTTTTGTTTTTGTCTCAAGCGCACGTGTCGCGTCTCGAGTGGTCGCCACCTGCCAAACAAAATGCCCCGAAAGATTTGAGTAAGCGAGGGCGGCTTCGACACCGCCTGCCTAAGCAGGAGATCAGACATGGATACTGGTGAGTCGTCGGATCGTCGAGAGCTGAGTGGAGTATCAACTGACAGGGGCGCCTCCGAGGCAGCGCTCTGGAGCTGGAGTGCGGCGAAGCTCGCAACGGCAATACGTGAGCGCGAGATCAGTAGCCGTGAGGCCACGCTCAGTGCTCTTGAGCGGGTCGCTTCCGTCAATCCAAAGGTCAATGCAATTGTCGATCTCCTTGCAGATGAGGCGTTGGCTGCAGCCGATATTGCCGATCTTGCCATCAAGGAGGGAAGGGCCGTTGGCAGCTTGCATGGCGTGCCGGTGACCATAAAGATCAACGTCGACGTCAAGGGACGCCCGACGACCGAAGGCGTTGTGGCGCATAGGGACAGAATTGCGGAGGATGACAGTTCCGCGGTTCGAAACTGGCGCAAGGCGGGAGCCGTGATCATCGGCCGTACGAACACACCGGCGATGTCATTCCGTTGGTTCACTGAGAATGACCTCCATGGCCGAACGTACAATCCTTGGGATCGTCGTCTTACGCCAGGTGGTTCCAGCGGCGGCGCCGGTTCGGCAGTCGCGGTCGGAATGGGCGCGCTTGCCCACGGAACGGACATCGCCGGCTCTGTGCGTTACCCTGCATATGCGTGTGGCGTCTGCGGAATCCGACCATCATTTGGCAGGACTCCTTCCCGCAACCTTCAAGGGGGGCCTATCAGTGCAGCGCTGATGGCCGTCCAAGGTGTGCTTGGCAGGAACATCACGGACCTTCGACTTGGGCTCGAAGCTCTCTCCGCACATGATCCTGGAGACCCCTGGTGGGCGCCTGCTCCCCTTCACTGGCCCGGCTCGGCGAGCAAGCTGAAAGTCGCACTCTTCTCGCATGCGGAAGGCTACAAGCCGGCCCCATCTGTCGTTGCTGCACTCGAAAGCGCAGCCAAAGCCCTCATGGCTGCAGGCTACATCGTCGAAGAAAAGGAACCGCCGCACTTCGCGGAAGGTGCACAGCTCTGGTCTCGCCTCGTGATCAACGAGCGTCGGCAAGAGCTGAGCGTTGGCATGGAGAAATTTGGAGACGATCGTCTCCGGAATTTCGTTGGAGCATGGCTGAAGGTCACGCCGGAAGCTGACATCTACGACTTCTCACAAGCGATGAAACGCCGTGCTGCGATTGCCGCAGCCTGGGACCTTCTATTTGAGGAATATGCGGCGGTTGTCATGCCAAATTCTTGGGAGCCACCATTCCTGAACGATCGCGATCAGGGTGGGCCGGAGGCGGTGCGAGAAATCCTCCACGCACAGTCCCCGATGCTGCTTCCTGCGGTATTGGGTGTGCCGGGACTTTCAGTTCCGACTGGGGTGCTGGAGAGTGTACCGACCGGCGTTCAAATAGTTTCACGGCGATTCCGAGAGGATCTATGCTTCGCAATTGGAGAGGTGATCGAGAACGCGCACCCTATGCCGGTACCCATCGATCCCAAAGGCTAGTTCAACAAGCTACCGGGTCGCCAAACGTCGATCCGCTCAACATCGGTGCTTTGTGATGGTAGGCGGCGTTTTGATGCTCTCCCGAAACCCCGGTCCGGC
This sequence comes from Rhizobium sp. SVR5-9E, assembly GCF_056755095.1. Taxonomy (NCBI): domain Bacteria; kingdom Pseudomonadati; phylum Pseudomonadota; class Alphaproteobacteria; order Hyphomicrobiales; family Rhizobiaceae; genus Rhizobium; species Rhizobium sp. SVR5-9E. Next base: position 45,165 of record NZ_JBNDHS010000052.1, read on the forward strand.
GCCTGACTCGGATAAGCTTATGCCCTCATTCAAAAGGCGGAGCAGCCTTCATCTTTGGGTATAGCTGCTGCGCCTATGGCTACGTAGAGCATGAAAATGTGCAGATTTTCTAATATGGAAAGCTGATGCAGAATGACGGGTAGCATTTCGTCTCCAGCGCCAATCGAAAGGAGAGAGCTATGTCGTCAAGCCAGGTCAACAACGCGCGGCGTCAAGTCCTCGGTCTCGCTGCCGCAACGGGTGCTAGAGTAGCGGCGATAGGTGCAGTAGCGGGGATTGGTGCCCTTGGGGCGACGGTATTGGCCCAGCAGGGCAGCGGTAGCGGAAACGGGTCCAATTGCTTTCTCCGAGGCACCTCTGTTCTGACACCAACAGGCGAGGTTTGCGTCGAAAACCTTCAGATCGGCGATCTTGTCGAAACCGTGCGCGGCCAAGCCATACCGGTGAAATGGGTCGGTCGTAGTCTCTACAAGCGAAGCGGCCCATCCTGGAA